>CAJCHQ010000879.1 GCA_903970295.1 Bryobacterales bacterium | reverse complement strand
GCGATCGACCGCTTGTGCCCGTGCGTTCGACCTTTCTGCCTGGTTGTCTCTACATCCACGATTTAGCGATGCTGAATGACGGACTACATGCCAATGCCGTCGGGCAAAACGCGATCATCAAAATCGAGCCCGGTGGCTCTTATCGACGTGTCTGGTGGCCTCGTTGCATCGAGACTGATGGCGAAGGTAGTTTCACTCGCAATTACATTCAATTGAATTCGATAGCGGCCGGTCCCAGCATTCGGCAGTCTTTTTTCACCGCATCTTCTTCCAAAATGTCGACTCGCAGGCCTGGTCACAAAAATTATCCGGTTGATAAGCGCGGTGTAATTTTTTCCGGAGCCACTCGTGAGGTTTTGGCTGGCGGGCTGACGCGCCCGCATTCGGCGCGCTTGACCAGCTATGGCGGTTACGAGATGATTTTCGTCGACAACAGCGGTTATGGTGAATTTGGTTTCATCGAGGACGGGAAATTTCGTTGTTTGACCAGGCTGTCCGGCTGGACGAGAGGCTTAACCTTTTGCCGGGACGTGGCCTTCGTCGGCACGTCACGGGTTCTGCCCAAATTTAGCCAGTACGCGCCAGGGCTGGACGTTAATGCCAGCATATGTGCCGTTCATGCAATTGCTATAGAATCTGGAAAGGTTCTGGGAAGCATGATCTGGCCGTTCGGCAATCAGATCTTCGCCCTCGATTGGCTGCCGACTGTGCAGTCGGCGGGCTTTCCCTTCTTCGCTTCCGGTCACGGGCGCGACAACAGAACGCTATTTTATTCGTTCTCGACGAGTGTCCACAAAGGTCCGCAAAACTGATTCACAATAAAGTGTCAAACAAAGTGATTATATGAAGTGCAAATTGAAAGGAAAGGATGAATCGATATGAGCAAAAGCGATAAGTTTCGTCTGCTGATGTTAGGCGCCATGTACGAGAACGGTGGGAACACGACTCATCGATTCCTCGATGGCCACAAGCAGCTTTTCGTCTATCCCTTCGAATCCCAATTAGGGACCAAGTTGGTCAGTGATCCCCTCACCTCCACATTCCCCGTCAAGTATCGCTGGCCTGAATTCAATCTGGATGCCACCGCGGAGCAGGACTATAAAGCGATCATCGATGAAGAAGGCAAGGTGCGATCGCGTACGCCGAATGTTAGTAAGTTTCGGCACGAGCCTTTTGACTTCTCAGATGATGAAAGAATGGAGCGCTATGTCGCCCATGTCAAAGAGACAGGGCGGGGTCGCGCCAACAACGTGAAAGCCTTCTTCCAAGCTACCTTTGAGGCCTGGAAAGATTACAAACGCAGCGGACACGAGGAAGTTTATGTGGGCTACAGTCCCATTCTCGTTGTCGATGCCGACAAAATTTTGACCGACATGCCGGAAGCTCACTTCTTGCATGTTGTGCGCAACCCCTGGTCTGCATATGCCGATACGAAGAAGCGCCCGGTGCCTCTCTCTTTGAAGAATTACATGCTTGGATGGACCCTCAATCAGTATTATGCTTTGCTTTTCAAAGAGCAATTTCCGGAGCGCATGCACATTGTGCGCACTGAAGATGTGATGGCCGACCCGCATAAAACTCTGGGTGAAATTTGCGCCAAGCTCGGTCTGGAAACGAGCGATACTTTGAAAACGCCCACCTGGAACGGCAAGGAACTGACCGAAGTCTATCCCTGGGGCACAATCAGGAAAGCCACTCCTGAAGCCAATCTGGCTACCGCCAATGAGTTGTCCGAAGGGGAAAAAGAACAGATTCGACAGTTGACCTGGCAATATCTGGATGTTTTCGATTACAAATCTTTTTTCAATCAAAAAGTGCTCAGCCGCGCATAAAATTCGCAATTCAGGATTAAGGAGTTGGCGACATGGCCGCGGAAAAAATCGTCATCACAGGCGGTACTGGATTCATCGGCTCTCATTTGACTGCGGGGCTCTTGCGTGCCGGGCATAATGTGGTTGCCCTGGCGCGTACCAAGCGCTTTTCGGTGCCTGATGTTTTGACCAAAGATGAAATCTCCCAGGTCGAAATCGTGCAGGGCGATATGACCGATGCCGAGAGCATGATCGACCTCGTCAACCGCTCCGATGTCATTTTTCACAAAGCAGCCAATCAGGGTGTATCGGCTCTGGTCGATAACGCCCAGGATTATTTGAGGACCAATATCGGTGCCGCAGCCACTCTGGTCGATGTTTTGCGTCGATCTCGGTCTAAGCCACGCCTGATCGTGCTTGGCTCATCGGTCAGCGTGTATGGTGAAGGCTGTTACAGCTGTGCCTCCTGCGGCGTCGTCAGACCGTCCTTACGGTATGTCAGTCCGATCAAGTCTGGGCAAGAAGTAGTGGAGTGGAACCCGCCCTGCCCAAAGTGCGGCGGTGAGATTACCCCGGCAGAAACCACAGAACAAGCTGAACGGCTGGGCGAGTCGGTTTATGCTGTCGCAAAAAAAGCGCAAGAAGACTTACTTGCCGGCGCTTGCAGTTTATATGGCATCACCCTGGTCAATTTGCGCTATGGCACCATTATCGGTGCCGGTCAATCCTGGCACAATCCTTTCACTCGATTTTTAGATCTGCTCTCTGCCGGTGATTCTCCGGCACTGCATGAAGACGGCTGTCAAACCAGAGACTTCATCTTTATTGAAGATGTCGTGCGCGCCAATTTGCTCGCTTTAGAGAAAGTGAAGAGCGGAACAAACAGTTTCAACACTGGTTCCGGGCAGCAAGTCACTCTCCTCGATTTTGCTCGCAAATTGTCGCAACTGCTGTCTTCGTCATTAGGCACGCCTGTCTGTCAGCCGATTCTCGATCAAACGTTCATTCCGGGAGATGTTCGACATTGCCAAGTAAGTTGTGAAAAGATCGGTAGCCAGCTTGGCTTCGCTGCAACCACGGGATTGGATGAGGGTCTGAGGCAATTAGTCGACTGGTATTTGCGCAAGAAAAATGTGGCCCTGCACCAAGCCGGTTCCAAGTCAGTTTGAGCGCCGAATATTGCCGAATATTTGACCAGCATTTGCCGGTGCTCAGCGAGTTTTGCTGCCGGCGACACCGAACCAGGCGGCTAATTCTTTTGGTGGAAAAATAGAGCCGGTCACCATCTTCACTTTCGATCTGCTCTTGTCGGCGTAGGTAAATGCGCCGCCATAGCGATCGCCGTATTCGAAAATATCAACTGGGTCTTTGCTTTTCGATTGGACGGCGTCTGTTTTAGTCAACGGTGGTGCGTCGGCAGGCAGAACAGATTTTAGTGTTTGTCCGGCTTGAGTTTTGTCGATTGGCTTGGCGTCGTACAAAACTTGCACGGCGAAGACGACGCCATTGATGCATTGGACAAGATATCTTCCCCCTTTGCCGTCTAGCTCGCGGCTGAGAAATTGACTATGACCGGCAGTGGAAGCAGCCGGATTGGGGTCTGCACCAAATGAAATCGTAGCGTTTTTCAAAAGTGCTTCGGACATGCCGGATTTGACGTCGGCCAGTGGGATTGTTTTTTCGGCAGCAGGTTGTTCATCTGCATGAGGGTGCCCCGAGCACGATGACAATGCGAGCGCCGTGGCAAGGCCGGTCAAGCAATGGACGAAGGTCGATGATTTTTGGGTGGACATTTTTTTTCTCCAATTCTAAAGTTCAGGAAGCGTCCTTATTTGCCAGGTCTGCTGCGAGATCCTCCATAAGATCGCGGGCTCTTTCTAACAGGCAATCTTTTCTTTCTGGAGCGACTTCATTGAGATAAGTTTCAAGCGCCACCATTGGCGATGTCACAGACGATTCGGTCAGTTGAGGCAGCCGAGCGCGCCTTTGACTCTGAACGATTTCAGGTTGAAGTTTGACTGTGAGAGCGTCTTTCGCTAATTGATGAATTTTGTCTTCTTCGATCAGAGGCATTTGCATCTCGGTCAGCACATATCTGATTCTCAACACGCAACCGGGCCTGATCGCTTTGAGCAGGGCTTCGGTCAGTTTGGCCATGGGATCGGCGCTTTCACTCAAGTCGACCGAAACCGTGACGAACGGGCGAGGTGTAATCGAACAGAACTCGAAAGCCGTTTTGCCCCGCTCGATCGAAACAGTGAGAAAGCCTTTGTCTTCCTTCTCTTCGCCGAAGTCAACGCGCTCCAGACTGCCGGCATAAACGATCGCCGGTTCGTGCTTGCGGATGACCTGATGGCGATGAATGTGCCCCAGAGCCACATAATCGATCCGTGAATCGATGAACATCTCGGCCGGAAATGTCAGTGTGTAGCCGATCAATAGTTCCTGTTCGATGCCGGCCAGAGCGCTGTCGACCCCCATGTGAGCAGTCACGACTGTGGGCACGTTGGGGTCGAGGTCTTCATAATAGCCCCGAAGCAGATCAGTGATGTGCTCGATCAAAACTCGATCGATTGCCGCCGCCGGCAGGTTCGCATATTTTTCCATCGTCATCAATTGATGGCGGGTAATATGGGGCAGCCCGACTAATTGCAGCGCACCGTTGGCGGTATCGAGCTTGAGCGACATCGGTTTGTCGATGGTGATGATTCCCGGCACGGCCAGGCTCTGAAAGACCGACATGGCGTGACTGGAATTTGAACGCATGATCTGGTCGTGATTGCCCACCACTAAAATAGTTTGTATAGACGCATCAGAGAGACGTTTTAGCTCACGTGCGAAAAACTTTTGATAGATTGGCTCTGGCGAGGCGTTGCGATAAGCATCACCGGAAAAGAGAAAGATGTCTGCCTTGCACTCGATGGCATGGTCGACGCATTTGGTCAGAGCCTGGACGAAATCTTCGAAACGAATATTCAAACCAGAAGCTGGGTTGATCTTGCCATGCACCTCGCCGGAGCCGAAGTGAATGTCCGAGACATGAATCAATGTTATAGGCATAGGAAGTTGATTCTAAGTGATTTGCAGGAAGGGCGCGCTGTTGAATTACGCCAACTCCTCGATAAAGACGCTAAAATAACGCTCATGCGCAAAGGTGACAGAAAAGTAGTTTCGATCGAGTCTATCGCTGTTGGTGGTGAGGGCGTTAGCAAAGATCTAGAGATTCCGCTCTTTATCAATCGGGTGGCTCCGGGAGATTCAGTCGAGGTCGAAGTTTTCGATGTACGCAAAACTTTCGGCAGAGCGCGGCTGGAGCAGGTAATTAAGCCTTCGCCCCAGCGGACAGAACCGCCCTGCCCCGTTTTTAAGGTTTGTGGCGGTTGCCAATTGCAGCATATCGCTTATCCATATCAGCTGAAAGCCAAAAAAGAAATTGTCGAACAGGCATTGAAACACCTCGGTGGACTGCACCCGGATTGTGTTGCCGAGCCAATCGGTGCTCGCCACGATTTGCATTACAGAAACAAGGTGCAGTTTCCTGTTCGCAACCCAACCGGCTCGGATCGCATACTCGCCGGCTATTACAAACAAGATTCGCACGAACTCGTGAATATCAAGTATTGCCCGATTCAGCCGCAGAGTCTCGATGTCATGCTGGACATTGCCAAGGAGTTGTTTCAAGGCCAGGGTATTCGCGCTTATGACGAGAAGACACAAACCGGTACATTGCGCCACATTACAGCCAGACACAGTTTCGGGCTGGACAAAATTCTGGTCACATTCGTCGTCAACATTAGCAGTGAAAATTATTTCCGGGATGCCCGCGAGCCCATGCGCAAACGCCTGGAAACAGTAGCCAATGGACTAAGAAACCGTTTGCCTGAAGTGATAGGCGTTTGTTTGAACCTCAACCCGCATGTCGGCAATAGAATCATGGGCGACGAAACGGTCTGTTTGAGCGGCGAAGATCATCTCCAGGAAATCCTCAAGACCGAACGTGCCGACCTGCCGCAACGTCTGCGCGATGGCATCACTTACAGCCTGTCGCCGACCAGTTTTTTCCAGGTCAACACCGACCAGGCGACGCGACTTTTCGAAGTCGTTTACGATGCTTGTGTCGCCGATAAAGAAAAACCTCCAACCTTGATTGTCGATGCTTATGCAGGTGTGGGGGCGATTTCGCTCTGGCTTTCGGCCACAGGCGCGCAAATCATTGCCGTCGAGGATCATGCTCCAGCGGTCGAAGATGGGCTGCGCAATGTGCAATTGAATGGCATCACCAATGTCAATTTCCGCTGTGGCTCGGTCGAATTGGTTTTGACTGAGATGTACAAAGAAGGCTTAGTACCAGATGTGGTTGTACTCGATCCGCCTCGCAAGGGCTTGAGCGAGGAAGCTCTGGCGGCGGTTGTGAAATTGAGACCGGCCAAAATTGTCTATGTCAGCTGCAACCCGGCCACTCTTGCCCGGGATTTGAAAATTTTCCACAGAGGTTTTTTGCAAGCCGCCGACGAAGAGGTGCACAAAGACAAGGTTGTGGGGTATAAAACAAACATAGTCCAACCAGTCGATTTGTTTCCGCACACACACCATATCGAAAGCGTAACGGTTTTAGAGAGGCTCTGACCAATGGTCCTGTCGGGGATTTGGAAAAAACACGAAAATTCGAAGGAACCGCCGCCGAATCTCAAGGTGAGTCACGCCAAGGATGTTTCGGCCGACGAAGTCCAAGACATTTGTGCCTCGGTTGGCTGGAGTCGCCGGGAGCCCGTGTTAATCGCTCGCGCCCTGCTCAATAGCCTGTCTGTTGTATCGGTTTGGGACCACGATTGCATGGTCGGATTCGCTCGCGCCACCGGTGACAAAGTCTTCAATGCCACTGTCTGGGACGTGGTTGTACGTCCTGGATATCAGAAAAAAGGGGTTGGGCTGCTCGTCATGCGTGAATTGCTCAACGAATTGGATTCGTATGAAATCCCCCTGATTACCTTGTATGCAGACCCTGGCACAGACGGATTTTATAAGCGTTTCGGCTTCATGGCTGACCCGTCGGGCGTGCGTGGCATGTTCCGGGAAAAGGTCTGAATTCGTCCGGAAAATCTTGATTTTGCAGACATTGCCATCCAGGCGCAGGTTTGATTGCTTCAGGCTCGGACCCGGAAGGGTTACCCTCGGCGGGCTTCAGCTTAATGATGCGCCTCCTAATGGGACTTCGCTGTTAAAATCTGATATAAATTTGGATTCCACATATACGTTTCACACGCAAGCGAGAGAGCTTGGGGGATGTCATGAAGGTTATTTTGCAACAAAACGTCCAGAACTTAGGTAAGGCCGGCGATGTCGTCGAAGCATCGGCTGGCTATTTCAGAAACTTCCTGCAACCCCGCAAATTTGCGGTCTTAGCTACTGGTGGCACGCTGAAAAAGCGGGAAGAAGACCTGGAAACCATTAAGAAGAAAGCCGCCGCTAGCCATCAGGCTTCGGTCGATATAGCCGAGAAAATTACCGCTGTCGGCAAGATTCATTTATTCATGAAGGCCGGTGAAGGCGGCAAACTCTACGGCAAAGTGACAACGAAAGAAATCGCTCAAGCTTTGCAGAAAGAGCTTGGTTTGGAAATCGACAAGCGCTCGCTGAAGACGGCTGAAGATATCGGCGCTCTCGGCACCTACAAGGTGATTGTCAAGGTTACTCCTGAAGTGCAGTCAGAAGTTCTGGTGGAAGTATTGCTCGAGGGAGCTACTCCAAGTGCCAAGTCGGCGCCGGTTGCCGAACCGGCTGAAGAGAATCTGGCTGACGAAGAAGAGCTGGCGGCGGAAGAATTAGCTGAAGTCTAGGCGCAGTTTCACCGTTTATGCGGTGGGAAAGGGCATCTCGAGTCATAAGCGTTCTGTCAAAAAGGGCGCCTCGCGTGAGGCGTCCCTTTTTGCGTCCCGAATCAAAACATATGGCGGTCGTCGTTCAGAGCCGGTCAGTCGAATAAGACTCAGGCTGGCGGCTGATTTGGGGGTGATAGTTAACTGTGTTTAAGGTTCGTATTAATCAGCATACTCGGCTGTCTCAAAATCGTCAAGGTTTTGCATTGATGGTGGCGTAGCCTTCGGCTGGACCGCCCGCGGGCTGATCGGCGTGCCGCATATTGAATGTTGTCGAGAAAGAACTTTGCCAGGTCCTTCTTTTTCATTGCGACATTGGTTAGTGCCGGGGTTTAACAGAGGTTTTATGCCACTACTTATGGTGCATCTCCAGGCGATAAATTGGTGGGCCTGCATTTTGCGCCTTGAGAGATGTCTGACAATTAGCGGATTTGGGTGTGGACAAAATTCATGTACGAATGTTGGCTTGGGCTGGGCGCAACCACTTGTCGAGCATTCGCTGGATGTCTGCAAGGAGGGCGGGCTTTTGCAGAAAATCATCCATCCCCACGTGTAAACATTGCTCTTTAAACGCATGGCTTGTCAGACCTACGATTGGCACTCGCTTTCGCCGCTCTTTTAGCTCCTTTTCTCGGATAAACAATGTGGCATGAGCTCCCGTTATCCCCGGCAAGCCAACGTCCATGAAGATCAATGAAATTTCCGCGCCGGCTTGTTCGACGGCCTCCTCGCCGGATCCTACGACTTGGCAATCGTATCCAAGGCGGTTGACTACCGCCTTAATGACCAATTGAAGTGTCGGATCGTCCTCCACAAGCAGTATTATTCCGGCTGGCATAGGTCACCCCTGAAAGGGATGCGAACCCAAAAGGTTGAGCCTTTACCTGGCTCACTTTCGAAGCCAATCTCTCCAGCCATCAGTTCAGTTATCGTGCGACAGATATGTAGCCCCAAGCCCGTGCCACCATAGATGCGTGTCGTCGAATCATCACCTTGAACGAACGGCTCGAACAGTTTGGCTTTATGTTCATCGCTAATCCCGATGCCCGTGTCTGTAACTGAGAATTGCAGTACGGAAGTTTTCTCTTTCTGTTCTAAAACTTCGACGCGTATATCAACACTGCCCTGAGCCGTAAACTTGATTGCATTGAATACGAGATTTTGGATAATCTGTCGCACCCTGAGCTCATCTCCACAAACTAAATCTGGCACCGCCGCGTCAACGACAGAGGACAACTTGAGCTGTTTTTTTTCTGCTTCGCGAGACGCTAATTGGACCACATCGCCAATCACTGGGCGAACGGCAAAAAGGCGGAATTCGATTTTGACAGCTTGGGCTTGAAGTTTAGAGGCATCAAGCAGATTGTTCAGTATCTGTAAAAGCTGCTTGCACGAATCCAACGCTACTTTTGAAAGACTGCTTATTTCTTCTTCCTTAGTTGAAAGATGAATAAGTTCTACAACTCCTATGACGCCGGCCATTGGTGTTCGTACTTCATGGCTGACGGTGGCGAGAAATCTGGTTTTGGCTTCCAGGGCATGCTCAGCTGTTTCTTTGGCTTCGCGCAATTCGATCGTACGTTCTTCTACCAGCTTTTCTAGGGCTGCAGCCTGATCAACCTCGAGTTGAATATTGGTGTTGATGCCAACCCACCTGATCACTTTTCCCTGGTCATTTCGCAAGGGTTTACTCTGGGTCAAGAACCATTGAAATTGACCATCTGCCCCTCTCAGGGGAAATTTCATCTCAAATGGCTCTCCATCTTTGATTGAGGTTAACCACTTTTCTTTCACTGCAGGCAATATGTTCGGATCGAGTACTGCTTCCCAGCCCCAGCCTTGCATTTGATCGAAGGTGGTGCCGGTGTAGTCGTACCAACCTTGGTTATAGAAGTCGACGTAGCCATCTGCCTTTGTGGTCCAACCTAGCTGTGGCATCATGTTGAATAGTTCGCGAAAAAATGCCTCGGCTTCCTGCGCTTTCTGAGTCGCGGCTAAAAGTGACTGTGTACGCTCTTCAACTTGAACAGTCAGCTTTTCTTTGGCGATCTGCAATTCTTCAGTCAGTCGCTGCAAGTGTTGATTGGCATCGTCCAGTTCCTTGGGGCTGCGTAACTGCAGTGCCCTGGGAATCAAGGGAAAAAGCAGTACCGCAGTCAACAGTGAAATGAAGGCGGTGAAAAGGTCCAAACTGGCTTCTACCCAATATGCTGGTTGGTATAAGGTCCAAACTTTGGCTATATGAGTGATCCCGCAGGAGAGGATAAAGGCTGCAAACAGCTTGAACATATAGCCGTAGGGCAAATCTCTGCGCTTCCCTATGAAATAGCGCAGTGCTGCCGGGATCATGAAGTAAGCAAAGGCGATCCCAAGATTGCCGATGATAAAAACCGTGAGCAGTGGTCCATTCCATTGCAGGCAGTAACCGTGGGGCATGAAACCATCAGTCATATTTTTCCAAAAATCGGGCACTATCTGAGTCTCCAGATGAACAGCAAGAATATTCGGCGGACCTAAAAATCCACCGAGTAAGTATACTTGAAAACCTGCGCGGCTCGAGGCTTCTTCCTTTATAGGAGGCGCCGAGCGACTTTAAATTTCAGCCAGTCCGTATACTCACAACTTAGTCTTGGGTTGGTTTTTGCTGTTCCAGCAAATCAGCCTCGAAGGGCTCGGTGATTATTGTACCGGCTGCAGTTTTTCTCAGCACCTCGACTTTATGCTCGGCATCTTTCAAAAAGCTTTCGCAATCGAGGCTCAGCTTCATGCCCCGATCGAAAAGCTGCAGTGCTTTTTCCAATTTGACTTCACCGTCAAGTTCACCGACGAGTTTTTCTAGCTCTGCCAGGGCCGCTTCAAAATCCAGAGTTTGGGTCATATCAGTTACACCTCGCTTTCATAAGATTGGTCATCATTGATTTGTCCGAACAATTGCAGCTGGTGGGCGGCAGATTTAGGCCGCTCACGAAGATGCCTGTTGTTTGGCAAGTGCGACTTACTCGGAACTGAGTGCAGGTCGAGTTCAGAGTCGGAGTCGATTAGTCGATTACTGATAGTCAGTGTGCTCACAGTTGTGACAAGTGTGCTTGTTGATGTTATCACCGTATTTAGTGAGTTAGAATCTTCGCCGGGCTCAGCCGGAAAATCAGTGGGCAAGTTCGGCACCGCCGCAAAATGATCGGCGTCGCTGGCTGCTTCCACACGTACCTTCAGGCTGCCGTTCATAAGCAGTGCCCTTAATTCTTCACCGGCATCAACTTCGCTGGCGTCGCGTACGACACTGCCGTCCATTTTTTGCAAAATGGCATAACCGCGGGTGAGCACTTGCAGAGGTGCTAACGCCAAAAGATTCGCGTGATGTTGCCGCAATTGTTGCTGCCGATTGAAGATCAGGTTCAAAATCACCCGATCGATGGTTTTCTTCAAATGGGCGATGGTTAAACGGTGGCGGTGCAATCGATCTTGATAGCGACGCAAAGCATTTTCTGGATTGAGACGTTCCAATTGTCTTCTGACTTTCGCCAGTCGGTTCTGGGTGTTGAACACCAACTTTTGCTCGAGATGTTTGTATTTCTGGAACAGCTCCTGGCTACCTTTGGCCACCAACTCTGCTGCTGCCGTCGGTGTTGGTGCGCGCAAATCGGCGACCAGATCGCAAATCGTGATATCTGTTTCGTGCCCGACGCCGGAAACAATTGGTACTCGGCAAGCCGCCACGGCACGAGCTACGACTTCGGTGTTGAACGACCAGAGATCTTCGATCGAGCCACCGCCTCTGGCCACAATTACTACATCCAAGTCGCGAATTTGCTGAATGTCGACAATCGCTTGTGCTACTTCTTCGGCACTCCCTTCGCCTTGAACTCTTGTCGGTGCAATGACCACATTGACGTTACGGTTGCGCCGGTAAAGAGCCGTTAGAATATCGCGCAGAGCCGCTCCGGCCGTGCTAGTGACGACTCCGACGCGGCGAGGAAAAATAGGAATTGGTCGCTTCCGTTCAGCTTCGAGCAAACCTTCTTTTTCCAGAGCTGTCTTGAGCTGCTCAAACGCTAATTGCCATTCTCCGATGCCGACTGGCTCGAGTTGGGCTGCCACCATTTGATATGCGCCCTTCGGTGGATACAGGCTTAGTTTGCCTTTGGCGACTACCATCAGCCCATCTTCGAGCTTGAACTTGATCGCCGAATTGGCGCTCTTAAAGCAAACGCACGGCAAAGTGGCGTCTTTATCCTTTAAAGAAAAATACCAGTGACCGGAGGGATAAACTTTAGCATTGCTCACTTCTCCGACCACATATACGTTGTCGAAAAGCTCTTCGAGCACATCGCGAATTTGCATTGTCAGCTGTGAAACCGTCAATACCGGGCGTAATTGATTTTCGATTTTTGCGCTCTGCAAATTCCGCCCCTCGTTCGCTCCTACATTTAAATAACGTTGCGGCAGCCGAAAAAGTTCAAAGGGTTCCGGCTCTTTTCTAATTATCCCCAAACGGCGTACTGCAGTCATTTGAAAAAGCTGATTTATAGAAGAATCTTCGCGCGCTGCGAAAAAAATGAAAAGCTGGACAAATGCAATTTTTGCGCAAGCGGTATATGCAGGATGCTGCGCAATAAGTTTGAATTGCGTACTAAAGCGATCTATTGCATATGCTCGTCGCGCTCCTTTGGTCGCATGCGCGCTACGGAAAATGCGAGAGCGCTTGACAATATGATAAATTGAAAATAGCGATCAATCTTGTTTTTGTCGTGAAGGTAAACCGATATCGGTTGAGCGATCGTTCCGAATCCTTTTCGATCACCCAACGCTCTGTCAGAAAAACCAACATTGCATTTGTGATGCATACGTGCTATACATATGTATGGGTCTCAAAAAATAGAATTCAGATCAGGGCGGGGCACGCCCGATCCGCCTGCAAAAAAGGCATAAGTCCAAGAGAAATCGTGGTCTTTGCTCTGAAGCAGGAACCATCCGTAATGGCATTTTTGCCAAGACGGAGTCCTCTGTCTGCGGGCAAAGGATGGTGCCCAAATATGCAAGTACGGCACGTGAAGAAGGGGGCGCTTGATGCACAGGACTTTGTTTACTCCCTCGATGGTGGAAACCTATAGGGCTTGCAAGCGGGCTTACGAATTAGCCTTTTCCAGATATGCAAATGGCAATTCCAACTCCACTGCGGCGACGATCTGCCGGCGTTTCATACTGAAAGGCATTGCCGAGATCAACAAGTCGCGATTGGTCAACGTGCATCAAGTGCAAAAGTTCATGGGGCAAAACTGGCCAGTCGAAAAACTAGCCGAACAATTCGGCGACAAAGAGAACAATACCAAAGCGTTTTTGTTCGCTTACAAGACTTTGACCCGTTATATCAATCAGCAGTATCGGCCAGAAGGGGCTCAAGTTGCTGCGGTCGCGCTCAAACTCAGAGCTCGTGTGGCTCACGTGCGAGTCTATGTCGAAGATACGATCGATCTCGTTCTCTGGTATCCAGACAGTCAACTTCTAGAATTCGTCGATTTTCAAACCCAGCCCCTGAAGCAGTTTGACGCCGCATGGCCATCTGCCGATATGCTTTTCAAGCAACACTTGGCTGAGCGTTTGAAAATTCGCTGGCCCTACGAGAAATTGCAAATGACGACTTGCCGAGTGAGCGCCCAGGAAATTTCCTCGGCCAGTGTCAGTCTCGACGATTCGTCGACCTATCGCGTGCACTGGCAAGACATGCTGAAAACACTCGACGAGATGAAGCAACCACCGCCGAAAGAGGCGCAAGCGTGCGCTTGTGGCTCGCCCGAGAATTGTCGTTACTGCTCAGCTCTAATTCCCGTGCTCCAAGTGTCGGAAGGAAAGTTGGAGCTGTTTTTCAAGACGGCTTGAAGGACTTCCCAGCTAAGCAATTGATATAATGCCACATCACAGTTGCATTGTCGGCACAGTTAGAATCGCCCTCGATCTTGCGCTTCAACTGAATTTTCGCTGAAATGGGAATCGCTCCGACCTTTCTTTTTTTTATGTTTTGATGAAACCAAAAATCGACCTTCTAATCTCTCCGATCGGCGAGCTGGTCACGCCCTGTCTGGCACATGGTCCTGTGCGGGGAAAAGACATGAATAAGGTCGAGCGGACGAAAGACGCGGCGATTGCCGTGGCCGACGGTCGCATCGTCGTGGCTGGGGACCGCCAGCATGTGCTCGAACAGATCCAAACCACCGGCAATACCATCGAGGTGGCGGCCGAACACAAATTAGTCACGCCCGGACTGATCGACCCGCACACGCATCTTATATTTGGCGGCAATCGTGCCAACGAATTTAGTATGCGCTGTCAGGGCAAGAGTTATGCCGAGATCGCAGAGGCCGGTGGTGGCATCGTGGCCAGCATGAACGGCACTCGTCAGGCCTCTCAATTGCAGTTGCTCGAATCAGCCAAACAGCGCTTGCAACGCATGAGAGAGCACGGCACGACCACTGTCGAGATCAAGACCGGCTATGGCCTGGATGCCGAAACTGAACTGATGATGCTTGACACGATCTTTCACCTGCAGGCGACTGAAGAGATTTCGATCGTGCCGACTTTCATGCCGGCGCATGCGATTCCGCCGGGAGTAGAGCGCAAACAATATGTGGAGCAGATCGTCGAAGAGATGTTACCTGCGGCCGCGCGCATGGCTGATAAGGCCCGAAACACTAAACATGGTGACTCAGTTTTGTTCGTCGACGTCTTTTGTGATGAAGGATATTTCACCGTCTTTGACACCAAGCAAATTCTTTCTGCTGCCGAATCTCTTGGCATGCAATGTAAGGTCCATGCCGATGAGTTCAAGGCTCTGGGTGCGACCAGTCTGGCTATGGATATGGGTGCTGCCAGTGTCGATCATCTGCTACAAGTAAGTGATAAAGACATCAAGAAATTTGGCCGCTCGGAGACGATACCGATCCTCTTGCCCGGCACTTCCTTCTATCTCAATTTGGCAGCGCACGCACCCGCTCGCAAGCTGATTGACTCCGGTGCGGCACTGGCACTGGGCTCCGATTTCAACCCCGGCAGCTGCCACATTTTCTCTCTGCCGTTCATTTGGGGCTTAGCCTGCCTGCATCTAAAAATGACTCCGGCCGAGGCCTTGACTGCGTTGACGATAAACGCTGCTTATGCCCTCAAATGTGGTGACAATGTTGGTCGAATAGCTAGCGGCTATCGTGCTGATATCACCATATACGATGTGCCGGTGCTGGAAGAGGTGCCTTATAACATCGGCTGGAATCCGGTTCATGCCACCATTCAATCCGGTCGGTTAGCAGTCTGTTAGGAAGCGAAGTTTTCTCGGAAATTTTTTGCTTTTCTCTTGCCTTATTATCGGCTTTAGTTATAATTCTACAGGTGCCACCACTGACGGCGGCCCCTCTAGGTATATAGTTTGCTCCTGATCAGTCGACAAAGAGAGCATAATCGACTGTAGCTGCTGCATTGCTTTGTGGAGGAATGATTTTAATGGGTGAAGCTCAACGGAAACCAACCGAGAATTTGGAATCCAATTTAGGTTTGGAAGGATTTGGTCATATATTTGCTGAAGCTGGCACCACCGGCGGCGACGCCACCACTTCTGGTGCGGGAATGGCTGAACCCTATGTGCAGCAACAAATGGAAAAGCTACTCGAGCGTTTCACCGAATTGATCTCGCTTTCGGTGGACCAAAGAGTTGAATCAGCGAAGATGGCAACCCAACTGATCGAAAACCAGAGGCAGTTGATCGCTACTCAACAGATATTGATCCGCTTAATGGAGCGCTCGATCGAATTGACCCGGCATATCGGATCGATTGAAGAACGCCTGCCGGCAGTTTTCGAATTGCCCCGTCTCGTCGAAAGCCTCAGGCAAAGAGTGGCTCAGCTCGAAGGCATCGAACAATAAGCTGACTTCAGTCAGTTAGTTAGTTAACAATCCGCTAAGCGCCTCGATCTCTCTGCAGCCCCGAAAAGCTGAGGATTCGAGGCGATTAGCATATTTAAATGTGGTTATCCCCACTGATCGCCGGACAGATATATGTACAGGCGCGCGGAAAGGACTAGAATGCTCACCACGGTGGGTTCAATCGAATTGTCTGAGGTACGCGGATGAGCGGTGTCTTCATGGACGGTGGAAGCCAGGTCTTCATGGACGGCGGCAGCTCTGTCTTCATGGATGGCGGTCAAGACGGCGGTCACCAGGGTCACTATCAGCATGGCGACGGCGGCTTCGCAGGCGACGGCGGCTTTCTCGGCGACGGTTTCCTCGCCGACGGTGCCCAGGGCGATCACAGCGGGCATGCTGTTCACGCTGGTGACGGCGGCGGCGATGGCGGTTTTCTATCCAATCTGATCAGCGGCGATTCGCGTCATCACCACGGTTTTATTTCGCATTTGCTGGGATTGGATCACGACGGTGGCGGTCACTCACCTGCCAATCATGGCGCCACCGGGCACGCCACTTCGCAAACTGCGATCTGGAGCAGCGCCCTTCAGGGCATGAAACTTTCTCACTTCGTCCAGGGCATCAATTTTTCGGCTAATTTCGGTTTGCTCATGCTGTTCATCGGCTTCACCGCCTGGTTGTACGTGATCTATCTTGTCCGCCACAATGAGCCATTTACAAACCAGGTTCTCGGCACCGTGCCAATCAATGATTCCATTGCTTCCGACAGACGTTTGGTCAATCGACTTTCAAGCGCCATGCCAATCAGAATTCAACCCAATGGCGACGTCTACGAACCGTTGCCGGCAGCCGAGCCCACAGCCCCAGGTTCTTTGCGATCGGCAAGTGCACCGGATCAATCAGAGGCCTCCACTGATCTCTCCGCACCGGTAGCAAATGCAGCGCCTGAAGTAAATGCAGCGCCTGAAGTAAATGCAGTCTCGGCAGTCAATCCTAGTCGACCGTTCGGCGTGCCTGCCAGCATTAACTCACAATCCGCTGATCTGAATGCGTCCCCGGCGGAGAATGCTCCTGCAACACAGAATTACAGTTTTATTCCCAGTGCTCAGGCTCAGAGCCCGGTATCACCCGCGGTGCCCTCAGTCTATCCGCAGTCGGCGGATTTCGGGTCGCCCACAACCGGTTTATCCCAACCTCAAGTAAGTAACATGCCGCCTGTCCAGGCGATGCCGATCACTACCGGCACGCGCTCTTCAGTCAGTGTTTCGGCAGTGCCTTCTCGCTTTGGCAACAAAGTCAAATTTTTCGTCAACAACTAAGTCAAATTTTTGGTTTTACCAGCTTTGCTTTTACAAACCAAAGTGTTTGACCTGCAATTCTCGAATCGCGTCCAACTCGGGCCTCGTCAAGAGTTGGCCGTCCGAGGCTTTCAGATTTTCTTCAGCCTGCTGCCAGTTTTTCGCTCCGGCAATGGTCACAGAAATTGAATCATGTGTGAGCACATAACGAATCGCCGCTTGAGCTAGAGTTTGCTCGTTGCGAGCTAAAAATTGCAGTTGGTTGGCGGCGACGACCCGAGCACGAATATGAGTTGGCGGCCAGTTTCGCCTGATATCGCCAATGTCAAATTGATTCTCTGATTTGTATTTGCCTGTCAAGAAGCCATTGGCCAGAGGTTCTCTGGCAATTACTGCGCAGCCTTTTTCGCGCGCTTTGGGAAAGAGTTCGGAGCCGGGTTTTTCGTTGAAAATATTGAAAGGCACTTGCAGGCTGTCGGGACCGGCTACGGCTAGGGCGGCAAATCCTTCGATATGATCGAAGACCGAAAGCCCCCAGGCACGAATCTTGCCTTCCTTTTTGAGTTCCCGCAGCACTTCATAGGTTGCCGGCCTGTTGATTACCTTGAGCGGCGGATTGTGTAACTGATAGACGTCGATGTAGTCTGTTTTCAACCGTTTCAGACTTTTCTCGAGGGCAAAACGAATGTAATCGGGGGTGAATGTTTGAAAACCCACTCCTTGATAGAAGTCGCTGCCGACCTTGGAGGCAATCGCCACCCGGTCTCTTTTGCCTTTGAAAGCTCGCCCCAAAAGCTCTTCGCTGTGTCCCCAGCCATACACGTCGGCTGTGTCGAAAAAATTACAGCCCAGATCGAAAGCCTTCTGCAACGCTTCCAGCGCCACTTTGTCTTCGACCAGACCATAGCTGTTGCCGTGCTCATTGCTGCCAATGGCCCAGGTGCCAAACCCGACTTCCGAGACTTTGATTCCGGTATTTCCGAAATCCCGGTACTGCATAACTCAGATTCCACCCGAATGATGTTTACACATTCTGCTTAGCTCGAATGGATCCGACTGACAATGTAAAACTAGATGTGGACCTGATCTCATTTGAT
>CAJCHQ010000878.1 GCA_903970295.1 Bryobacterales bacterium | reverse complement strand
GGAGCTGGAAATGTGGGCGGAGCTTGGTAAAGACGAATTTAGCCGTTTTATAGATCGGTTTCTTTCGGTTATGAAGGAGCAAACAGTCAGCTCTTCGGTGCTCAAGATCAAAGGCAATTTAGCTAATCGCCTGCTCCAGGGGTTGACTGATTGCGACGAGGCGGTGGAGATCGTTTGTGAGGGAGATTCGCGCCCGGTTTTTTGGCTCTCGGACAAGCGCATTGCGCTCTTTAAGGGACAAGGAGAAGGTCTTTCAGCGGCGCTGTTTTCACAGCTGTTTTCATCCTTCGCTCATAGCCAATCGCTTCAGGAGAAGAGGACGCGCGGATCAGGTGACGGAAGGCAGACGCAGCGATTTCGTCCCTGAAATGTCAAAAATCCCAAAAAGCGCTTGCCTGCTCAAGGGATTTTCAACTGTGAAGAAGGAGATGAAGAAAGCCATGGGCAGTGGGCTTGGCTATCTTCATCTCCTCAATTCGCAGGCTAACCGATGCGCCAGCAGCCACAGTCGGGGAAGGTGTCGCAGCAGTTGCTGTTGACTTTGACGTGATTGTGCGGGTGTCCTGGTGCGAAAAAGACGGCGTGGTTTGCGTGCGGATGCGCAGTTGTTTTGCCCAAGCGCTTCCGAATGATTACAGCAAGCGCGCTGAGTGCTGAGGTGATGCCGATGGTCTTCATGTGAGTCTCCTCTTTTTACTGCAGTTTTTGAGTCTGGTTTAGTAAGTATGCGAACCAAAACTAGTGCTGTCAGGCACGGGTAAAAAATTTTGGAAAGATACTGAGGCGAATTTGTTTAGGGGCGAAGTAATCTATCGATTTGGAAGTTGCGATGATTACAACATAGAAAATTGACCCTATCGCGCGAAAGAGCGCGGGCGTAGGGCCGCCATTTTTTTCTTGGCATCTTCCTCGCCGGGGATGGCGGTGGATTGGGCGAGGAGGTGGAAAACTGGCTGTATCAGTCTGCCGCCGAAGATATTTGAGGCAGAAAAAGTTGCGGCTAGCGGAGCCGTATGGGCCCTGCTAGCCGCAAAGGATGGCATTGAAGTTGTATCTCAATTCAAGCCGTTTTCAGTCCAAGCGCAGAGGACAATTTCAAATTTAGTGCTCGTCCATGATTTTGTCACCGATCGCCCGTTTGGTCATACTGATTGCTCTGTCCATATGTCCGATTGCGCGGTTTCGCAGCCCGCGGGCGTAGTGATCGTCTTCTTCTTGGGCAACGTCATCATGCGCCCGCTCCAAAAGTTTAAGCGCTTCATGAAGACGGCCGCCATGATTGAGATGAGCATCGATATTGGGCGGGGTCCAGGTTTCCTTCCAGTCTGCTGCAGCCGCTTCTTTAATTTCTCCAATGGACAGGTCAATTTCGTGGACTGCTACACCTTCATCAGCAGCTACATTCGGCTCCTCTGGACGTTGGAGGAAGTGGCGCGCAGCGCGCAAGTCGGAAAGCGCGTGCTCGTAGCGAGGGTGATCTCCGAAAAAACCAGCCCAGGCTGCTAGGGGAACGATGGTTGTGATTGCGACCACGGGGACGATACTAAAAAATGGACACTTCATTGGCTAACTCCTGTTTTGATAACTGCCATTATTTTGGGCGGGGGAGCTTCTCTGAGCCCAACACCGAAATAGGATACTTGCACTGGATACAGTGCATTCATGGTTTTAGTTTTCCTTTCGTTTAGGTTATAAACCATTAGTAATGAGTAATTTGTGAATTCCGATAATGTCGTGGAGAAACAATAATTTGTCCGCGAAAAAAAAGACCTGCCAAACGGGCAGGTCGATTGATTTCTATAAGTCGTTTTACCAGGGGCGACCGTAGTTCGCCGGCAATGTGTTTCGAAAGAGCACTATTGCTGATTTCATCGAGGGCGTCAGGATCTCGTCTTTGATGTGTCTAAGTGTGCTCCAACGTGCGGGGGGGATGGTGAACATTCTCATGCTCGTATCTACGCTCACTTCTTCCTGGAGCCAATCGATGCGGACCAGGTAGTCGCCGTGAACGTTCGAGGCAGGCAAAGCAATTTGTGGCAGGCCGCGATCTAGACAATCTGCCAAAATCAATTGCTGCTGTATCGACAGATGGTAGAAATCGCTAAAACCGACAGACTTCAAAACTTGGGCAAGCATGGTGCCACCTCTTTAAAGAAGCAAATTGTAATCAGTGTCAGGATCATAATACTTGTGCCAATCCTGTCAAGCGTCTGTCTTTTGACACAAGCTCTGGCTTATAGCGAATTCGAAACAGGTAGCGCTTTTTGCCGATTGCTACCGAATTGTCAATGTTGCTCATTAGTGTCAGTGATCGTGCGGCACTAGCGGAAGTGGCAGTAAAGGCAGTTCGAAGCAGGCGGAGAAGGAGTCAGCCGACTCACTCGTAGATGTGCGCCCGCTCATAAAACTTACCTGGCGCTTGGCTAGTCTCAGGCGAAGCCACTGGGCAATCTGCTGGGGAGGCACCGCGCTGTGAGCGGCCGTGAAGGGCAGAAAAAAATCAGCCAGTCCCATGTTATCCATAGTCGACATCTTGCAGGCGAACTTGATTTTGGCAGACTTTTCAGCGGTTGTTTTTTCACACGTCAAGACGGCGGTTCCGGATTCGGCTATGCGCAAATAAGCGAGTGTCAAAATCGATATGACCTGCTTGATGCGATTAGCGTCAAGTAGCAATGGTTCCGAGAGCGCAGAGTCGATAAATGTTTCGAGTTTTGCCAGTTGTCCTTCGGCAATGGGCACAAGCGAACGCGCGCATTCGGCAAAAATTTCGCAGATACGTACGCTTGTTAGCTGCAGTTTTGCCTTGCCGGAATCAAGACGAGCGATGTCGACGAATTCGTTGACCATCGTCAGCAGTCCGTTCGAAGAAATTTGCGTGGCTTTCAGATATTTGTTTTGCTGCGCACTCGCCGGCGCACCAAGAAGAATTTCGTTGAGACCGACGATGCCGCTGATTGGTGTGCGAAATTCGTGCCCCAGGTCAGCGACAACTCGGTAGAGCCATTCATTTTTTTCGAATAGCTCGCGAATCTCGTCTCGGATTGGCTCTTTTTCGGATGACGATGAGTCTTGCATGGGTTTTGTTCAGGTCTGACATTTTGATTGCGCTTCACAGTTGTGCCGACGTTTTCGACAAGATGTGGTTCAGGCAAGGGCAGGACAAATTGATCCTGAAAACCTTTTTTGACAGTGTTTGATTCGTCACGAAAGGGAGCGCGCATTTGGCTACAGCACAAATCATACGCTATCACTCTGGAGTTTCAATTAGCCCTGGAGAAGAATGTCAAAAATGGACCGCTTGCACCTGCTTTTTGTATGGGGCAGTGACGCAGTCATTCGGCGGAGGCTGGTGGTCGGCTGGGCACCGTATATGGTGCCTTATTGGGCAAATTTTTTTCATAGGACAAGAAAGCTAGGACAAGAAAGTTAGGCGATGCCACTACAATCAGGTGTTGACTGTCGTAGTGGCATCGCCGGCTTTCAGTTAGGCCTGCAGGTCATGCGCCCAGATTTGGGCTCAATCACTTTTGCCGGATTTAGTTATTGGGCAGCTGCGGTCCGTCGAATTCGTTGGTCTGGTAAGCTTTGTCTGACTCTTTCGAGGTGACGAGCTTACGCATCTGATCGAGGGCAGCTTTGCCGTGCAGGGTCGTACCGTTCGGTCCGAGCGCGGTCAGGTTGTCGTTTGGGAAGTGGTTCCAGGGAAGCGAGTTGAGAATCGAATTCCAGGTTGTCTGGGTGTGGTCGTCGAAGTTCCGAATCGAGTCTCTGAGACCGGTCTGAGCGTTGGCAAATTTGTCTTCCTGGACATCGACCTCTTTGATGATGTCCTGGTACATGGAAGCGTCGACGGTGGGATAGGCTTCGTGAATGGCGCTGAACACGGTTCCGGTTTTGGTGGCGTCAGCGGTGCTGCTACCACCCTTCGGATCATGATAGCGGGCGCCGCTGACATTGGTGAAGAGCTGCGAGAGTTTGTCGAGGTCGATGTTAGCGACGCCGACTTTGGTTTCGATGCGGCGAGCGACGCCGGCGAGGATTTGCCGGTTGTTGTCATAGTTGGCGGAGACGCCGTTCTGTAGCCTGATGGTCTCGTCGCGGTAGCTGACGGAGGAGATGAGGGTGATGGCGATAAAGCCAAGAACCAGAACCAGCGCTGTGATGCCAATCAGTTTATTCACGTGTTTTCTCCTTGTGCGAATTCCCCGCTGGGCGGGGTGCTGAGGTTTGTGGATGGTGAGGTGACGAGCGGTTGTGTGTGCGCCTGCAATTACTGCCTGGCGCGCCATTCTAGAAAAGCCGGCATGCCCCAGATGGCGATACCTGCCCAGATGCCGACTGACAGAAGGAAATCGATCAAAAGGATGATCGTAGATTCGACCCCAGTGAGCTTGATGTCACCTCTGAGATAGAGGTAGAGGTGCATCGGCACTCGTTGGAATTTGTCTGGACCATCCATGATGATTTTGCCGACAACTCCTTCTGAACCGAGAGCGGAGACTTGGTATCCCTTCTGGTTCGGAGTCGCTGCGAGGGTCAGGTTGCCGAGAACAGTTGCCGGGGTGAGGGCTGTTCCGCTCAAGTTGTGACGGAAGTCCCAGAGCATCGCCTCGTTTCCCTGAGGCATCGCGGTGCTGGCGGTTGACCAGTCGATGTGGCTGCCATCCTTCGTACCGAGCACGACGATGATGCCATTCTTGGAAATGTCGTATTTGTTGAACTTTTGCGATTCCCAGTAGGCGGTGAGAGCCATCAAGTAGTTGGTGGACTCGCCTTCCGGGACGGTGTTAGCGTTGACGACAACTACATACAGCCTGCCTTGAGCATTCGAGCCAATCACCGCGTTCAGTTTGGCCAGGGCCGACTGCCATTCATCGACGTTGCTGGGTTTAAAGCCGGCAAAGTAGACGCTGTCGAGGAAGTAAAAGTCGTAGACGTTGTGGTTAATGTCAGGCAGCACGCCGAGTTTCTGGAATTGCGCGAGCGCCCCGCTGTATTGCTTGAGGATAGTGTTTTGCGAGGCGAGCAGGTAGTT
>CAJCHQ010000877.1 GCA_903970295.1 Bryobacterales bacterium | reverse complement strand
ATCGCCGCAACGACCTGGCGTCCATCCACTTCAATTTATTCAGCCGCTCAATCTGGAGGTGCTCAGGCAGCTCACAGATGAATCGGTCAGATTGATTACGATCGCGCCGGAACTGGATCCGACCGGTGCTTCAATCGATTTTTTGAAAGAACACGAAATTCCAGTTTCACTGGGCCATTCAAATGCCACACTGGATGAAGCGATGGCTGCATTCGATCGCGGCATTCGTCTAGTCACGCATATCTTCAACGCCATGCCTCCGATTCACCATCGCGCGCCTGGTGCCGTCACTGCGGCGCTGTCGGACGATCGCGTCACCTGTTGCTTGATCTGCGACGGCAAGCATCTGGAGCCGAGCATGATCAAACTGATCCTCAAAGTCAAGGGTATAGATAAAGTTATTTTGGTTACCGATGCGGCTCAGATTGGCACCACTGGTGGTGGTCTTGTCGGTTCATCGATCACTCTGGGCGAAGGTGTGGTTAATATGTGCAATTGGCAGACGGCCAGCTTTCAGGAAGTGATTCGCATGGCCACCTGGAATCCTGCCAAAGCGGTCGGTATCGAAAAATATGTCGGTCATCTGGAAGTAGGCAAATACGGTGACCTTGTCGTTTGGGATCAACAAACACTGGCTATCAGACATGTGATTGTCTCAGGCCAGGTTGTATGTTGAATTGTGTTGAATTGGTGTCACATTGTTCTGAGAGTGTTTGCAACCTGGTGCCGACACTTGTGGATGCCAGGAATGTAGTCACCGCGGCCGGTGCTTAGTCTGTGCTTTTACCGGCGAGTGCCTAGACCTATGGCAGCGCTGGCGGTTTAATTGATACACTATGTAGATTGTGACAGAAGCCGACAAAGAACATCTCTTTCAAAAACGAATTTCCGATTTGCGCGTGCAAAACGAGCAGTTTCCCTGGACCACGGGTGACAGTCCGCAATATGAAATTCCCCGCGAAGATGCCAAATTACATGCCGAGCGTGACTCTGAAGGCAAAGACATTTCTGACGCCGAATTGGAGCGTCGCGCACTGCTCGATTTAACCTCACAGAATTTCAAAACTTTTTACAAGCGCTTGAATTACGAATTGCGCAGAGCCAGGCGTTATGGCCGACCATTTGCCTTGTGCCTGGTCGGGATTGACGGCTTCGAAGAGTTATCCAGCCACCTGGGCAGCGAAGCGAAGCCCGCCGCAGTCGATGGCGCCGGTAGAATGCTTCTTTCCTCCATTCGTGACGTCGACATTGCTGGGCGGTGCCGGGAAGATACTTTCGGCGTGATTTTGCCAGAAACCCCAAGGTCTGGAGCCGAAGTGGCTGCCGAACGCATTCGCACGAAGCTGGAGAAACATGTCATTACCAGCATCTGGCAACCTTTTACGATTACAGTCAGTGTTGGCGTTGCCTGCTTTCCCGATGGCGTAGCCGAATTGGAAGAAATGTTCGCCCAGGCCGCCGAAGCCTTACTTGCCAATATGCGCAAAGGTGGCAACCGCGTCTCGTTCGGCAGACCCTTTAAGGCATAACGGTATTAGCGGAATTTAATACAGTTTCTTTTGACCGCGAATGAAGCTAATTCGGGGCGCTTCTAATGTTCGGCGAAAGGGCATGATTAAATTGTGGGGTGACTGCTTCGAGCTCATTTGAGCAGTCGGTTTCCGGTCCTATTACTATCTTTTTTTGAGGTTCAGTTCTATGCGAGTTGGCAAAGTCTCATTGGTTTTGTTGGGCTTTACTTTTGCCCTCAACGCTTCTGCCGTCGGGGCTCAAGGATTTGCCGAGTACGGTGCCGCTTCGGCTGCCTCGGCTTCCTTGACCGGAGCCGCGGCAAAAGGTCAAGGAACTATGGGTGGGGCAATGGGAGGCGCTTTCGGCTCGGTCGTCAACTCATTGAATGCTGCTAGCGGTGGAAGTAGTGCCGTTGCAGCGTCTCATCGGACAGCTGCTCCGGTACTGAATGGTATGAACAAAGACGGTACTTACGATCCAAACCTGGCCGCTAAGCAAGCCGTCACTTATTCGAACAAATTGTTTGTCCTGGGTCAGCAAAAAGAAAAAGCCGGGATGTTGAAAGAGGCGGAGCAATACTACAGGCAGTCACTCGGTTACCGTGAAAATATCTGGGGTACGTCCGATCCGAATGTTGTGAAGCTGTATAGCATGATTGCTTCTTTAGCACTGAAGCGGCATGACCTGTCTGAGGCTGAACGTTGTTATCGGGTTGTATTACTTTCGATAATTGCCGCTTACGGTCAGGGTAGTTACGAAGAAATTCCCATACTGGCTAAACTCGGCAAGATTTATAGCGACGAGAAAAAATACACTGACGCCATCAAAGAGTACGAGCAGATCTACAAGCTCGAAGATCGCAAGAATGGTGCTCAGGATCCGAAAACTATTGCGGCTGCAATCAATCTGGCTAAAACTAATCTGCAGACTCCCGAAACAACATCTGATGCTGCTCAGCTGATGAAGGCCTATGTAGACGCCATGGACAAAGGGTCCGATAACACGAATCCGCAACTGGTTACTGTCATGGATGTATATGTCACCGCCCTGCGTAAATTGGATAAGGGCGACCTGGCCGATAAGGTGCAATCTCGAGCTGATGATTTGAGGAAGACCCTAGCCGTCGGCAAGCCAGCTGCCGACGATGCCGCTGCCACTGCAAGTGGTGCCGGCAAAGCGACGGATAACAAAGCTGCCGATACTTTTGACAGCAAAGCGGCCGATAGCAAGAGTGCGGACAGCAAAGCCGCCGCGACGCCTGGAAAGGATGATGCCGGCAAAGCTGCTCCAGGTAAAGATTCCGCCACGAAAGACGCCAAAGATTCAGGCGCCAAGGACGCCAGTGCGAAGGGCTCTGCCTCAGCGCTGTAAGCGCTCGCCACCCGGGCTGCCAACAAGCTGCTTACTGACCACTGTCATGCTTAAATGATAATGTTCAATCAGTGGATCGGCGCCCGGCCAGGAAACGACAATTTACTACTGAGAGGTTTGTGTTTATGAGAGTTGTTAAAGTCGCGCCCCTGCTTATGCTCTGTGCTCTCACGGTGGGGTTGAGCCATCCTGGTTGGTCAAAATCGGCAGCTGCACCAACTGAATTCGGAGTTAATAAGGACGGCGAATTCGACCCGCAGCTTGCTGCTAACCAGTACGCCAAAATGTCTAATAAAGCATTTGTGGACGCCCAGGCAAAAGAAAAGGCAGGTGATCTCAAAAATGCTGAACAGCTTTATCGACAATCACTGGGTTATCGTGAGAGAGTCTGGGGTCAGGCTGATCCCGGCGTGATCAAGCTGTACGATATTATCGGCGGTCTCGCCCAGAGACGAAATGCGATCGCTGAATCGGAGCGTTGCTATCGCATTGTTCTCATGGCCACGATCAAAAAATATGGTCAGGGTACTTACGAGGAAGTCGATCCCTTAGCCAAGCTGGCCAAAGTCTATCTGGCCGAGAAAAAGTACAGCGATGCAGCCAAGGAATACGATCAAATTTGCCAGCTCGAGTCACGCAAACACGGACCTCATGATCAGAGAACGGTGCAAGCCGCTCTTGACCTGGCCAAAGTCTATTTGATTACACCCGAAACTACGGCCGATGCCGTTGATGCCTTGAAGCCATACGCCGAGGCCTCCGACAAGAGTGGTGACATGCCCCTGCTTCTGCCGGTCTTAGACACCTACGCCAGCGCCTTGCGCAAACACCACAAGACTGATTTAGCCGATAAAGTCCAGGCTCGGGCAGATGAGTTGAGAAAATCATCCGGTGCCGCACCTGCCGCTGCCGACAACAAAGCAGACGCAGCCAAGGATAAAGCAGATGCCACCGCCGGTGCAACCACCAGTGCTGACAAAGACAAAGACAAAGCTGCTGAACCAAGCAAAGATTCTGCAAAGAATCAAGCGGACGCTGGCGCTGACGAAAAAAAAAACTCAGTGATGAAGTAGGTAAATCTGGCCACTCTGGCTCATCCCCTGCTGCTTCGGCCATTGCCACTACCAGCAGTGCTAAATCGACGGAAACAAAAACCGCGGCTGCCGAAGAAAACCTCAAGCCTGGTGAAAAACCTGAACCAAAGGGATTTTCCGCTGCGCTGAGTTTGTACAATGCCAAAAAATATGCACTGGCTGCTAAGGAATTTGAGAAATTCGAGACCGCCGGTACTGCGGATATCAGCACGCATAAGTATCTGGCCTACGCATATTACTACCAAAGGCTCTACACAAAGGCTTTGAAAGAATTCGACTGGTTAGCCAACAACGACAGCAAGAGTCTCACTGATAAACGTGCAGCCGAGGCTACGGCGCAAACCTTGCGCAGTTTGAGAAGCGGCGTTTGTCCGGCTACTTGTTTGAAGGCTAACGATCCTCGCTGGCAGCGTCTGCCCGATAAAGGCGATGAATTGTGGATCAAATTCCCTAACAATCATAACGGTTGGCAAGCCTGGAGCCGACATCACATAGGTGAACTGGTCGTATATGAGAACGGCGATCCGGTCAACAAGGGGACGTGCCCGACTTGTAATGGCACCGGTAAAGTGACACCACTGAAGGATGGCGCCCCTCTGCCCAGATAAAAGCGCGCGCAGAACGGATATTTGATTAGTCAGCGCTGTAGCGCCGGCAAGACACATACATGCTGATCGCATACAGACCTATGTGATATCGAATGCTATAGCTTGCATGTCTTTCCTGATGCCATCAGCATTTGCAACAGAGCGCCGAAGCGAATTAATGAAACCTAAGCTGGACTATGTAGTTGCAGGAAGTTGTATGTCCCCTGACTGTGCTGATTGATATGAGGTCGAGCTTGGGTTGTATATGCGAAATGCCGTATGCTCGCTATCTTGACAGGCAATTGGGTGAATAGTATAAAAGTCGGCATCAGCACAAATCGAATAAATCGCGGTCGTAGGTTCGTTGTACACAGACAGCGCTTACGTTCTCGGCGAGCAATGTTGCGCACTTGGGCAACGGAGTCCGATCTCCTTAGTTGTTCGTTCTGACGTAAACGAACGTGGGTGAATCAATCGATTCACCGCATAGGAGATTCTATGAAGGATTCATTTCAGTTAAAACGCCTGGGCGAAATGTACATTGAGCAAGGCGATCTCGAAAGCGCCGAACTTTTGTTGCGGAAAGCGCTCAGTATCGACGAGCTGTTGGTACCAGATACGGTGGCACTCGCAGAGGACCTATTCAATCTTGGATTGCTCTGTTACTCAATGGATAATCACTCCGAGGCGACAGACTTTCTGATGAAAGCCTGGAAAATCGAGCGCAGCCTGCTCGGTGATTTACATTCGGAAACGCTCAACACATTCAATGTCTTGAGTGAAATCCACGCGGACCGCGAAGGCCTGACCCGAGGCGGGCGGCTTTATCAGGCCGCTCGTACAGCCGCACCCAACAGTCACGTCTACCACTAGATTGCGGTTTCGAGTCGGCCGGAGTTCTATCGTCCGGTGAAGAACGGCAGAACTTTGTTGAACCAGTGTTCTTTTGTATTGCGCAATCTGTCCACGCGAGGCGTGGCCTCAGGACTTTTGCGCCGAGCACCTAACGAAAGGTCATAGTGCACGTTTCTTTCTTTCTTGGGATCGAATTCGGTTCTGAGCACAATATAGAAGGTACCTTCCGGTCGCTTCCAGTAGCTCAAACGCATGGTTTTAGGACTACCCCCTGATTTGGGTGTACCATCGCTCCACTTAGGGAGCACACTCTGCATTTTCTCTTCCCCCGTGGGCCGACTATTAGCAAAGTCAGGCACGCCAAATGCCTCACTGATCTCCTTGACCATACTGTCGAAGGTTTTATCCATACGATCTTCGACATTGGATAGATGAGGAGAAGCAGTCTCCATCACATGCTCTTTCGAATTCTGCGCCTGGTCATCGAGCAGGCGCTCTAAGATGGCTACAGCTGATGTCATCGATTAATTTTCCGTGTTAGTAAAGTGTTTTAAAAGGAAGCCGCCATTCCGAGTTTAACAAACATCTCGGATACAGCATAGTAGTTGCTTGATTTTGATATTTTGCTTTCCCTCCTCCGGATTATCAGCTTAGCGCTTCCTTGAGAGCGGTCCGGGCCGCCAACTGGTTTCTGCTAAGCAAAAGAATCTCGGCCTCCCGTTTAAGTCTTTCCCCGGTATCTTGAATTTCTAGCAGAGTTTGTTGTTCGCTAGATAGATCATATAAATGTCCCGCGACCCAATATGAAAGA
>CAJCHQ010000876.1 GCA_903970295.1 Bryobacterales bacterium | reverse complement strand
AAGATGCTCCCAAGTCAGCCTTCCCACGGCCGCTCAGAGACCCGGAAAAGCTGGCTCACTTGCCACCGCCACCTTCTGCGCGCGAGGGCAAGGGTCAACAAGTAAAGCCAAATTTGGACATGCAAGCCGCTGCTTTGCTTGGAGAGCACAAACCGGCGGAGGCTGAAAAGCTCTACGCTCAATCGCTCCACAAACACGAAATTTCCCAGAATCCAGAAATGTTACTTGATCTCGTCGGCATCATCACTTGCCTGCTTCAACAAAAGCAAAAAGAACAAGCGGCAACCTACTACGACAGAGCAATAAAATTGTATGAAGCCAATGCTGACCACTTCAGGAAAAGACCCTTCCCTCTACAAACATTGGCTAGTATTTATGCGATAAAAAAAGAGTGGAAAAAAAGTGAAGAATGCAGCAGGCGTCTGATCAATTATTACGAGCAATCAGAGCCGGGGTCGACTGACATAGCTGTGCCTATATTTCAGCTCGCCCGTGCTTATTGCGAGCAAGGCAAATTGGATGCGGCCCAGCAAACACTCGAACGCGGCATGATCCTGACAGAGAACAGGCCGAATGTGAGAGGTTATGCCGATTTGCGCGAACTCTACGAAGAAGTTCTCATAGCAAAGAATGGCAAACAAGAAGCGAAACACGATGCCAGGCCAAAGCCTCACGGGCACCCGGGCCGACATTCGATGCTGATCCGAAATTATTGAGGCGTATCGCCTTTAATGCTCAACGCTCATCCCTCGCTTAGACGCAAGCTGATTGAAATGATGACCAAGTGCCGTTTTCAGAGTGGGGTCATGGGCGATTGTCTGGCTAATCTTCTCGACCAATTTCACCCCGCCATCTTGACTGAGATGCACAGTGTCGATGAAATCGCCTTTGCCAAAGCCCTCTGCCTGAGACAAATCGAGGAGCTTGGCATCATGCTGCGCGCAGGCACTGTGTAAGGCTGACTGATAGTTAGTCCAAAATACAGGCGGTAACAAAGCCCGATTCATGCCGGTAAGAGGCATCTCGACAACGAGTGCTTTGATACGCTCGGATTTCAAGTAATCCAGCAATTCGTTGAGAAAGCCCATCTCCGTGCGGTATATGGGCGGATTACAATCGTGGTAGCGCTTAGAATACTCCAGGGTATTGTTCTTGAAGCCGGTCGGCATTTTGGGAATTGCCATGCACATATACGGATGCATGAGGTCGCTATCGGCATTCACCGAAAAGAGCCAGCCAATGTCTTTCTCTTGCTGGTCAACCAGAGGCAACGGTAAAACATCGAGCAGGCGACGCCAGGAAATCGTTTGCGCCACATTTTTCAGGGGCAGATATCGCCCCATGCTGTCTTTGATTCGCTCAGTCCAATTGGTGATGAGAAGTTTTCTTGCTTGAACATCTGCAGATAAATAGGGCAGGTAGAAGCGATAAGGTTCAGTCGCTGACACATCCACTAAAAAATTGTCGATGAAATCGCGTGGCGCCACCGTGATAATAACCAGGTCTGGTTTGCGAACAGGAAAAAGAGTCTTAGCGGCCATGTAGTGATCCGAGATCATCTGCCCAGGTGCCGCACAAGAGAAAACTGAAGTTTCTGTTTGACTGGCTGTTTTGATTCTATCTTCGAAAATTCGGCAGCGTTTTTCGATGACGAAATCCAATTTCCGGTTTTGGAATCGCGCATCAGCGGCCGCCAAACAGCCCATTTGTGAACTACCGAAAACAACTATTTCAGGCGTCTTTTCTTCGTTCAAATAAGCGCGCGTCAGCCACCAGCTGCAGGGCCGACCGCTTTGGGACGCGTCGGTGATGTCTTTAAAATTCTCAGCTTTGAGCGCCCGCGTTGTGGTGGCACTCAATTTACCGAATGCAGAGTTCGCTAAGACGAAAAGCAGCAAAGCCAGAAGAAAGCGGCTGACAAATTTGGATTGGCTGTTAGGCGAGGAGGGCACGGCGAAATCGATTCCCGAAATACTGGCGCAGAGCAACCAGATTATAAGGGCAGGGATGCAAAGATGACTGAATCAAATCTCAGATTCGGCCCGGATGGAGCTTGAATCGAGGGCGGGACCGGCATCAGTTATAAGTTGGGCGAGAATAGCGCTGGTAAAAACTTTCAGCAACAACGCATCGGTCCATCACTCGATCCCAGTTCGCGACGAGCATTGATCGACGGCTCTTGTTCTTCCGACCCGGCTTTGCCAGCTGTGCCCATGGCAAAAGCGGCAGGATCTGCTTTGCTTTTACTGAACCAAACCCGCAACGACTCGACGACAATGACAATCACCAGAAGCATAAAAACCCCACCAAGAGTAGCATCCAGATAATCGTTAAAGATCAAGACTTTGGTCGTCGCAACCTTTTCGGCATTGAGCAACCCTTGGCTGATTTCTTCTTGCAGACTGCTGGCGTGGGCGAGAAAACCCAGACCCGGGTCGGAAGAGAAGATTTTCAGAACGCCAGCTGAAAAAGTGACAGCCAGAAGCCAGCACAACGGTGCGATCGTCACCCAGGCATAGCCTGCCTTACCCATGCGAATGATCACGGTGCTTGCCACCGCCAGAGCCACCACCGCCAAAAGTTGATTGGCGATACCAAACAGCGGCCACAAACTGTTGATCCCACCAAGCGGATCGATCACGCCTTGATAGAGAAAGTAACCCCACCCGGCAACCACCACCGCTGAGCTGAGCAAAATCGCCGGATACCAGCTCGTTTCGCCCAACTTCTGCCAGGCCATGCCCAGAAAATCCTGCAGTAAAAAGCGACCGACCCTGGTGCCAGCATCCAGGCAGGTGAGAATGAACAGCGCTTCGAACATAATGGCGAAGTGATACCAGAAGGATATATCTGCGCCTTTGCCCAAACCGCTTTTTTGAATGACATTGGAAAATATTCCGGCCATACCCACTGCCAGAGTCGGGCCGCCGCCGGTGCGACCCATGAGGGTTGTTTCACCAACATCATGGGATAACTTTTGCATCTCATCGACTGAAACTGGATATCCCCAGGATGTGATTTTAGCCGTGGCCTGAACCATGTCCGCACCGACCACACCTTTGGGGCTGTTGATTGAAAAATAGACGCCCGGAGTTATGCAGCAAGCGGCGATCACAGCCATGATTGCCACTGTTGCTTCGCAAAGCATGGAGCCATATCCGATCGGACGTGCATTTGATTCTTTCCAGATCATCTTCGGAGTTGTACCCGAGGAGACGAGCGCGTGAAAGCCAGAGATGGCACCACAGGCAATGGTAATGAAACAGAAAGGAAAAATCGGGCCGGCGAAAAGCGGTCCGTGCCCGTTGGTGAAAATTGTGAAGCGGGGCATCTGTAGGTCCGGACGCAACAGCATGATGCCCAGAGCTAAGAAAACAATGATGCCTATTTTCAAAAAAGCCGATAGATAATCACGCGGTGCGAGCAAAACCCAGACCGGCAAGACTGACGCTAAGAAACCATAAATCATGATCGCAATCGACAGCTGCTCGCCTGACAGAGTAAAGAAGGCAGCCATGACAGGATCGGCAGCCACGAATTGGCCGCAATAGACAGCCAGTAAAGTCAAAACCACGCCAATTGCTGAGCCTTCGACGATGCGCCCGGGTCTGAGCATCTTCATATAGACGCCCACGATCAAGGCAATCGGAATCGTCATGGCCAATGTGAAAACTCCCCAGGGACTGGATTTCAATGCATTGACAATGACTACCGCCAGTACTGCCATCAAGATCATCATGATCAACAAGATGGCGATCAAAGCTACTGTGCCAGCTAGCGGGCTGACGGCATCGCGAGCCATTTTGCCAAGCGACTGCCCGTTGCGACGCATGGAAGCGCAAAGAACGACGAAGTCTTGAACCGCACCGGCGAGCACGACACCGAGAATGATCCACAAAGTGCCAGGCAGGAAGCCGAACTGGGCTGCGAGAATCGGTCCAACCAATGGACCAGCGCCGGCAATAGCGGCAAAATGGTGACCGAACAAAACCCATTTTTCGGTCGGCACGAAATCTTTTCCATCATCTATTTGATGGGCAGGAGTGGTGATGCCGTCATTCAATTCAAATACTTTCTCAGCAATGAACTTACTGTAGAAGCGATAAGCGACTGTAAAAGTGCAAATGGCCGCGGTCAAGATCCATACGGCATTGAGTGGTTCTGCCCGGGATAATGCCACCATGCCCAGTGACCCGGCCCCCAGAAGGCTTATTAACGACCAGAGAATTATCTTGAAAATGCGATTGCCCATGCTTCCAGATCCCTATTGATTTTGATCTACACCGCCAACATGCCGGCCAGAGTGGCTGAAAGATAACTGGCCATTGTGCCACAGATAAGCGCTTTGACGCCCAATCGTGCTAAATCTTGCCTTCTAGTCGGGGCAATTTCGCCAATGCCGCCGACTTGAATCGCCACTGAACTGAAATTGGCAAAACCGCAAAGAGCGAAAGTAGCAATCGTTTCCGCATGCGCAGAAAGCGTATGAGCCGGGGCTTTGACGATAGCAGAGAGCTCGTTGAAGGCGACAAATTCATTGATGCAGAGCTTCTCGCCCATCAAGCATCCAACTGTATGAGCGTCGACCCAGGGAACGCCCAGAAGA
>CAJCHQ010000875.1 GCA_903970295.1 Bryobacterales bacterium | reverse complement strand
TCGCAAAGAAGTCGGCTTTTAGTCGATTGGCGAGGAAGCGTTCGGTCACATCCTGGACTGTGATCGCCAATCTCTGATGGCCATCGGTGTCAAGAGTGTTGATGGTCACTTCGATTGGAATTATTTCCTCATTCTTGGATTGTCCTTCCAACTCCACGGCGTGATCTAAGTTAGCAAGGTGCCAGTCTGTGAGGGTTGTGCCGACCCATGGCGGTTGGCGAAACAAAAGCGCAATGTTTCGACCGACCAGCTCGCTTCCTTCATATCCAAACAAGGAGACGACGGACGGATTGACGGCCTCGATCATGCCGCTTGTATCGACTATCGCTATGCCTATTGGCAGACTGTTGATCAAGTGGCGAACTTGACGTTGCAGACGCACAATCTGCTGCGCCATTTCTTCGTTGTTCTTTTCGTCGGCTCGTTGCATTAACACATAGCTCTATTTTTCGGTCTCATTCCTATACTGTCCTGTCCCTGTACTGTCCCTGTACTGTCCCTGTCCTGTCCTATTTCTACGTATTCTTTTCCTGTTCCTGCCCTATCCTATGTATTCCCTCTTTTTTATCTCATTTTTATTTTCGACACATAGGATTCGTTTGCGCAAAGGAAATGAAGCCAATCGCACATCGATTGGTTCGAAGCAGTCATGGCAATGGTTGAGGCATCTATGAATAGCGTAATAAATAAGAACGCTGAAAAGAGAGCGTCGTCTCGTTTCTCACTCACGCGGAAAAGGCGAGGTCGCAATCAGAATGGCGCCGTTATGGGTGTTGTCGATCTTGCCATAACGATTCCGATATTTGTAGTTGGCGTTTTCTTTCTTACCGATCTCGCTCAAATGGGCAGTGACAAAGTGAAATTGTCGGCAGTATTGACCCAAGCTGCTAACTACGCTGCCACTTTGCCGCCTGACCAGGATCCGGCAAAGCCGACGGAAGCGGTCGTGAAAGCACTATGTGCTCAAAATAACCTGATCATCAACGGTATGAAAGTAACAGTAAAAAAGACAACGATTGCTGATTGTGACGCTGTTTCGGTTAACACAACCGGTTTTGTTCCCCTTTTGCAAGGAAGCATGCTACCGGCTACGGTACCAATTCAAGATAGCGCAGCAGCAATCTATCCTGCCAATCGCGTGTACGGCGTGGTCGCGATTAGCCCGTACCCATACTCTTGCGATAATCCGGCTGCGGCGCAGTCAATTTACATACCAATTATCCATCCGCGCAGTGGAACCCCAATCTGGCAGTTTCCATACGACGCCGCGTTGAACAATTTGCATGTTGTTCAGGGAAATGTTCCATCCCCACCCGCAACCGAATCAATAGATCGATATTTCAAAGAGCGCCCGTCTCTCTACTAGCCTATTTTTACACAATCGCTTAGAACTAAACGGAGGTCGCCATGAGATTCAGAATCAGTGCACGCAATTTGTTTTGCCTTGCGCTTGCGACATTGATGCCGCTTTGCTCGGTGGCGAGAGTAAATGCCGAAAGCGCTAATGTCGACGGGGCAAATGCCTGCGGCTTCGATGTTAGCTTCAAAAGCATTCCTTTGAGTGCCACCGAAATTGTCAATCCCTTGCGCGGTTTATATACCGATTACGACATGAACATTGCTCCCCTTCCTCGACCACCTTTCTTAAGCTACAACGAATTCTATTGGTCGAATATTGAAATAGCGCCGCATGTCTACGACTTTAGCAAGATAGAGAAAGAGATTGCAAAAGTGGTGGCAGTGAATGGCAAATATGCATTCAGAGTCGAGTCGTGCAGTCCTAACTCTCAGCCAAACATCAATCCCAGTTCTGACGGACAATGGCCGTCCGCTACATCCAACGTCGCCGTTCCTGCCGATCTGGTGGCACAGCTGAAAAAAGGTTATTTCATTACGGAATCTTCCGCAACGGCTAGTTGGAAGGTTTATGTGCCCGACTACAATGATCCTATTTACATCGCCCGGGTAAAAGAGCTGAACGCAGCACTGGCTCGGAAATACGATGGTGATCGACGGGTTGCTTTTATTGAAACGGGTTTGATCGGTTCATGGGGCGAAGGCAACTATTCGATGATGCCTAACCCAACACCGAGCGGTGCACTGCCCCCAACTTTCGATACAATCGCTCAAATCGTCGACGACTTTTGTGCAAAATTCAAGCACACACAACTCGTAAGCCCGACTGGCATCTTTCAATTTCAACCGACACAACCCAGCGAGAGTGCTTATGCCGCTCTGTATCATAACGCCCTGGAGTATGTACTGAGAAATCATCCACGCATAGGCATGTTCCGAGATAGCCTGGGTGATCCGATCAATACTAAGGCCGCACCTGCTAATCAAGACTGGTTCGCGGCACCATTCAATGATCCGTATGTGGTCGCTGCCGGTGGTCTTGAACGCTGGAAGTATGCGCCCTTCAATTCCGAATGGTTTGGGGCAACGTCACAAATGCCACTTGCCCTGACGGACGTACCGAAATATCATGTTGGTATGATCACCAATGGCGCATTAGGTGGAACTACTTTGCCACCAATCGCGATGCAACAGCTTGAAACCTGCGGCAAATTGTCAGGCTATCGTTTTCAGCTGGATCGTGTGACCAGACAGGATACGCGCTGTGGTCGCAGTCTCAACTTGACCAGCTACTGGGAAAATGTTGGAGTCACTCCCGTTTATGAACCGTGGGTCGCCGTTTATTTGTTCAGGGACAGGGTGAACCATAGAGTGATCTGGCAGGGAACATCTCATCTAGATTTGCGCAGACTGCTTCCAACTAATGGAGCACCGCAGATGGTAGAAGATTCATTTCAGATTCCTTTGTGGGTCCGACCGGGTAGTTATGAGTTGTCGCTCGTCGTTGAAGATCCAACACGGTATTATCCAATCCCATTGGCGCTGGCTACGCAAGGTGCAGAGCGCGATGGAAGTTATAAGATTGCGCGGATTGTAATCGGCGAGTAAGAATGTGGTTTGTATAGTGGAGAGAGCCCATGAGGCAAGAAAAATATGCATAAGCACAGACAACTTTTCCTTTCTAAATTCTGTTGGCTTCTCATGGTAAGCCTTCTGTTTACACCGATGGCCACAGCTGATGACCAATCTGTCGTTGTTGGTATCAACGTTGTTAATCCGGCTCGAGCCCACATCGATGACCAGAACGCCTTGCTCAATCAGTTGGCTGAGGCGCATGTAAGGGTGATCCGATGCGGTATTGGTCCAAATCAAGCGGGTATAGAATTTGCCAGGCGCGCCGCAGACAAAGGCATAAAATTGCTGCTTATAGTCGACGCTCAATATCCTAAAGATGCCCCGAAACGTCTCTGGCAACCAGATGTATTTCCCGGTATGTGGAGCGGGCATCCGTTGTCTTCGGCCGATCCAGAACTTTCAAAAGCCTATTATCAACAGCTGTTCGACAATCTCGACGCGAATGGAATTGCACTCGCTGGATTGGAGCTCGGCAACGAAATAAATTGGGCGGCCTTCAATGCCGAATTTCCCCTGCCAGGCGAAGGAAAAGTCTTGAGCCTCAATGATCTGTCTCACGATCCGGAGGGAAAACAAATTGCCAAAGGATTTCTTCAATACCTGAAAGTACTCTCTGCTCTCAAGGAAGTTAGGGACCACTCCCGTTTAAATCAAAACGCGCCAATTATTTCTGCGGGGTTGACGACTCCTTTAGATGGTGAAAAACTATACAACACTAAGAAGGAAGACATGGTCAGCCTCTCTGCGACCCTGCAATTTCTCAGACTGCACGGGCTCGATGAACTCGTGGATGCCTATGGGCTCCACTTTTATCCGCCGGGGGGCGGGCCTGGCACCGCGGCTGGAGCCGCACAAAGAGCCGATCGTTTGCAGCGCACTTTGTCTGCCTGCCTACCGCCCGGAGAGGCTAGAGGTAAGCCCTGCTGGATCACAGAATGGGGTTTCGAGAACAGAGACTTCTCCTGCCCGCCAAAAGAAACCAATCAGATTCATCTCATTAAAGACACGCGCGCAATTTTTGCTAAAGCCGCTTCCGATGGGCGCCTTAAAGGCTCGATTTATTTTTGTTGGAATTCCGATCCCTGGTCCAGAACGCCAGCCCCATACAGCGTGTATCGTTGCGGTACACTAACTGAAAGCGGTCGACTGGCAATTGAGCCATTATCGCCACGGTAAATTTTGCAGCTGCTGCTGTACTTCCGAGGGTTTCGCGTCAAATGCCACCGAAGTTGTCTGAAGCGTCAGAAGCGTCAAGGCATAAAACGAAGTTTGGCAAAGGTTCGGAGTACACCAAAGTCTTCGATGATTTTGACGAGAGGGTTCAGGCTCTATTACTCGAGCGGGCTGAGCTGGAGGACGGTGAATTGCCAATCTTGGCCTGTTTTCGACCGCCAGCTAATGATGGGATCGCCGTGGCGTCACCGCATATGCTTCCAAATGAGCGTGCTTCGAATTGGTTTTTGCTTACAACGCGACGTGTAATCTGGACCAACCCGGACCAACAATTCTTTTGGCTTCGGCACGAAAATGTGGAAAGCGTTGGTTGGTCCACTGGTCCGAAAGATTGGCCGGGTAGAGATATTTCGTCGCCCCCGGGCAAAGAATGTAATGGCAAGCTAGTGCAATGTGAGAAAACAGTATCAACTTGTGGCAAACCGAGGATAATGATTTAGCATTTAATTACGCAACTGCCCAAGTCTTTGCATAGTCGAGGTGACCGGTTCGATGTTGAAGGCGATGGTATTCGGGTCAGCCCTTTTGATTATTAAGTACGGCCGGCAATTCGCTGCATTGGTGATTTCGGTCGCTGTACTAAGCGTGTGTATGCTATTTGCCACAAGCTCGGCTCGAGCGGATCAGTTACTCAAAGGCGGGCAGTTTTCGGAATGGAAGAGCGACCTTTATTACGTCTCCTCTTCGAAGCAAGAAGTCGCCGCATACAAAAAGATTCTGAGTGTGGAATATAAGGAGATTTTGCAGCACCCTGAAAAATATTCCGTAAAGTATCGGATTGCAGTGCTTGGCCGCTACGCAGAGCGTATCCGGGAGAACCGCATCAATGGATCACTGATTGATGCTGAACATGAAGTTGATTTAGAAAGGCAAATTCAGAAGCTCCTGGTCGAAGTCAAACCACCACCTGAAAGCGACCATTACCGGTTTTATTATGTTCAAGCCTTGCAAAACCTTGCGAGACTTCTGATTACCGACAAAGAGTATGCTCGAGCCGAGAAGTTGCTACAAGAAGCGCTGATTGTTGACGATCCGAGCAAACATCAAATACTGAATGCCTGGACCGATTGGTCGACTATTGGAAAGATGGCCTGGGTCAACCACAAGTTTGGAGACGACGATGCAGCTAATCGATACTTCGATGTGATTTTCAAAGGTCACCCGATAAATATGATTAATCACGATACATTAATAAATTACATCGATTTTCTTCGCGATTCGCATCGCGATTCCGAGCTACGCCAATACTTGCAGCTGTCCCGTGACTTGCGTGCGAAAATAAACTATGTGTTCACCGCATACGATTTGTCACAAGCTCATTCTTCTCACCACTACTTAGCAGAAGCTGAAGCTTGCCGAGAATGTGCGCGGGTTGAGATGGCACGCAAGTTGGCCACTTTGGCAGTCGATAGCGCGAAGACCGACCCAGAGCGATCGAGGGCGCAAAGTTTTTTGAAATGCAGCCTGCCTGCAACTGCAATTCCTAAAGAAGTCGAACATAAATACTGGTTAGCGATTCAAGCGCGGCGAGACCACGATTGGGAAGATGCTAGAGAAAATTGTTTGAGTTGCGCGAGCCTGGAGCCAAATTTTGAATGGGCATATCGCCAAATCTCGGATGTTGACCTTGAGCAGCACGACTATAACGAAGCCGAGGAGTATGCTTTAAAGTCAGTGGCTGTGAATCCTGATTATGCTAAAGGTTGGGCTCAACTTGCTCTAGTAAGGAAGTTGCGAAATGACTCTACCGGCAGTGCTGCCGCTTTGACAAAAGCGGTAGCGCTCGATGCGGATGACATGTCGGAGTTGCAAAAATGAAAAGAGGAATAAAAATACTTTGCGCAGCCGCAATTGTTTTCACATTAAGTCGTACCCAAGATATAGCGCGGGCAACCAATACTGACACCGTTGACACCAATTCAGTCATAAAAACAACAATTGACAGGAAAAAGCACCAAAGTCCGAAGTCGCGGTCTGCGAATCGCACACCAATTTTCGGAAAAACCTATTCCGATCCGCCTAATGGTGGCTTGGCGAAGGACGCCGCAGAGCGCCGGATTCAAGATATGCTGTCATTCGCTCCAGTGGCGATTACCCCTCTAGAATTGCTTGAAACAGACAAAGAAAATTTAGACAGCGCTGATTGGATTCTTCATCGAATGAAGCGGAGCCTTTTGTACATCAAGGGCACAACTGCGGACCAGCGCGTGAAGTTCGCTCTCGCGTATAACAACTGGCTAACCAGCAAGCAATTGCAACCGATCAAAGCGTACACGCAGGAGCAAGGCAACATCAAGCTTCAATCGATGAGTCCCCTGTCGTACCTAGTCGAAGAATTTGAGAGTGGACGTTCTCTCTACAAGTACTTTGAATTTATTTCGTATGTTGAACGGGAAGAGTGGGCGCGCAAATGGTGGTCGGTGAACTCACCCGAGTTCAAGCGTGTCAGGGGAATACATGATGATAAGCTCGAAAATGAATGGCTGCATGATGCGCTTGCAGACGGTAGCGAGCTGTATTTTCGTGTTAAGTTTGCATGCATTCAACGTTTGCGGGAAGGCTGGGATAAATCCTCAGTTTTTCCGGCTGAAGACGCCGCTTTGAACGCTAGCCTAGATCATTTACTTGAGCAGGAAATCGTTTGGAATCGTAGCAATACTGAGCCATTTCCACGCAATCGAATTACAAAACCTGATTATGAAGTGGACGAGTAATTGCTAGATGGCTCAGCAGAGTCCCATCACTATCGCGAGATTTACATTATGCGCTTCGAGAAACTTC
>CAJCHQ010000874.1 GCA_903970295.1 Bryobacterales bacterium | reverse complement strand
GCGAGTCGATGGCGAGCATTTTGCCGCTCGGTTGATGACAACCTGGACTGGCATTTGAAGCCACTTTTTTGAGCAATTGTGTCAAACGATCACGGCTTGGTCACAATCGGTTGATACCTTTCGTTTGTGCGCGGACAGTAGCTGCTGCCCCTTTGTAACCTGTTTTACGAGTTTAGAATATCGACCGTCCCGATTATGACCCAAAGGTGTTTTTTAATGCCACTCACGAATAAACGGACAAAGGGGTTGGGAGTTCTCCTCGCCTTAACCCTCCTCATTCAATCTCAATCTCTGGTCTTTGCAGCGAGCACCGATGCGGCGCCTGCGTCACCTGACGCTGTTGCGACATCGGCTCTGTCGGCAAGTTCAGGCGGCAGCGACGCGATCAATACCTGTATCGCATCTGCTGTTGTTCCGACCCTGGTCACGCCCGCCGGTGTGACGCCGGATACGGTACCAACCACTGCGATCAGTGACGCCTCGAAAAATGCAGGCAGCCCTGAACCGGCCCAAGAAATCGCCATGCTCAGCGCACCTGGACTGGAAGTAGCACCACCTCGAGCGGCTTCTGACGTAACATCTGAAACTGTCGCGGCAAGTGAGCCGACGCTCACCGAGCAGGCGGCTTCGATGGATGAATCCGCCGACACTCTTGGCAGCGATGACAGTGATTTGGCCGACGAAGATAATCACTTCAAGATCAATGCTGATCCTGACACGATGAAGCTGGCGATGGTAAGCAGCTCGACAACCACCAACGATACTCTGCGTGGTGCCGTCACTTCCGAACCGACAGCAACTCTGCCCCAGATCGATAGCTTGACCCGCCAGATTCTTCTCAAAGAGATCGAATTGGAAAGGTTCAATCTTCACTACAAAATGGAAGTTGCTAAGCAAGGTCGTTGGAAGGGCTGGCGCTATGGGGGACTGCAAGAGATCAATGCCACGCTCGGTTTGTCCGGCGGCATCATCGGTGTCGCGGAGCGGGGAACTCACATTCACAGGCCTAAGTTTGTCCATATCTCGATGCAGGAAAATGCTTGTATTCTCCCCGAAATCGGCGCCTGGATTGGAGCCGGTGCTGCACTTCTGGAATTTGGTATAAACGAATATCATGACTTCAGAGCGATGCAAAAAGGATTTGCACCGCGTGCGGCCAGAGCTCATGTCAATGCCTTGAGAGATGAGATCGATAAGCTTTTGGCTGAAAGAGATGCGCTGACCAAGATTGAGGCCTCCGCGCCCACTTTGCAGGCCCATGCCGAAGTCGACGTTGCCGAGGGCAAGATCCTGGGTGACATTCGTGACCAGGGACTGCTCGAATACAGCCGCTATCACATAGCTGCCAGAAAATTGCTGGCCTTTCAGCAAGCGCAGTATTTCTTCGACTTCAGTAAATATGTAACCAATGCTCTTGGCTTTCAATTCGCTTTCCTCTCACTGCACAAACACCACCGTCATTGGAATTTCTTTGCCGGCGTCGAATTCATAGTCTCTGGCGGCATCACCATGGGTGGTCCGATTGTCAGTCGCTATTTCGCTAAAGGTATGGGTGAACTTCATAAGAAGTACATCAAAGGCACAGTGCGCGATGCGGAAGCCAAAGAAATAGCCACTTTGGAACAAGACCAAAAGACTCTCGATAACCTCTGCAAGGATGGACGCTGCTCTCTCGACACCGTCAGGGCGCCGATCGAAAGGGCAACCATTTATGGCTCGCAAAGCAAAGTCTTCCAGGATGAACTGGCCGCGTCGACCTCAGCTCGGAATAAAGCTAAGCTGACGGCAACGCAGAACGTTTTCGGCGGTCTCTATGTCGGCGGCAGCAAGCTAGCTTCCGGTATTCTTTTCGCAATTCCTGGCTTTTATCATAAGTACAATGTTGGTAGCGCTTCATTCCAGTCGAACCGAGTGACAAACTCTTGTCTCTTCACGTCTAGCGTGATCGGTTTGCCTGCCAGTGCTTATTCGATTGCGGATACTCTGCGCATTCAGTTGATGGGTGAAATCAATCGGCATAAACAAATGAAGGCGGGTACCCACCCGAGTCAGTTGATCGCCGCTCGCCTCGCTCAGATAGATGATATGGAGAAACGACTGGGCGTCAACAACAAGTAATTGTTGGTGATTGCCGGTCATCCGGCCTTACAGCTCCGACTAGGTCGGTCTACTCTCTATATGCGAAACCAATGAGCGAATGGGAAGACACTTGAGAACCTGGACACTTAGATGCTCGGATCCGATCTAGCTCATTGCTCGCAATTTTTGCTAGTGAGCGCCTTCTCGTTGTGGGCTGTGGGTGCCCTTTCTGCCCTGCTCAACGGCGAGAAGGCGAGCGATCGTGTCTATAGCACCGTATTCGGTGTCGGAAGCGCTATGCTCACCGCGGGCGTACTCTTCGCCTGGCCGTTGGTTTCCGTCAAGCAAGATTTGCACTGGGCGGCTAAACATCCGCTATTTTTGGGTTTAGCGCCCGTTGCTAATCATCTTGACGGCCTGGGCGCGCTTTTTCTTTTATTGCTCGGTGTCATTGGTGTGGCCATCGCCGCCTTTTCGCCAGGCTATCTAGAGCACCTCCATAATCGGGTTAACAAGGGACTCTACTGGACCTGTCTTTTTCTTTTCGTTCTCGCTATGGGGCAGGTGGTTTTGGCTGCCAATGCCCTCACATTTCTCGTGTTCTGGGAAATGATGTCGCTCAGCTCAGTCGCTCTTATCGCTTCTGATCCGACCAAGCATCGTTCGCAAAGAGCAGCTTTCATTTATCTTGGTGCCACTCGCGTGGCTACAGCCTTCATTACAGGCGGCTTTGTCTGGCTGCACTATCTCACTAATAGCTGGGACTTTGCCAGTTGGACTTTGACATCGACGCCGATGTTGCCGGTCTTGGTCGTCTTCATCGGTCTATCGATCAAAGCCGGCATGTTTCCATTTCATATATGGTTGCCTTATGCTCAACCTGAGGCACCGTCACCGGTGTCGGCTCTGATGAGCGGCTTTATGGTGAAAGTAGCAATTTACGCTATGGTGCGATTGTTAATCATGAACGATTGCACCAGTCTTTTCATTGGTTACGTGGCGCTTATTCTTGGTATCGTTTCGGCGGTTTGGGGTGTGCTTTTTGCTCTGATGGAGCACGATCTCAAGCGGTTGCTTGCATACAGTACGGTCGAGAACGTCGGTTTGATAATTGCGGGCGTCGGCGTCGCCCTTTTGTGCAAGTGCACGGCTCATCCGCTGATCGCCGCCTTCGCTCTGGCGGGCGTTTTATTCCATGTCGTCAATCATGGACTCTTCAAGACTCTTTTATTTCTCGGGGCAGGCGCCGTCGATATCCAGGCGCATACCCGAGATCTTGGCTTCCTGGGTGGATTGGCCAAAAACATGCCCTGGACGATGACGTGTTTTTTGGTTGGAAGCGTTGCCATCTGTGCCTTGCCACCATTGAATGGATTCGGCAGCAAATGGATGCTCTATCAGGCTTTTTTTCAACTTTCGTTTCAGGCCGACTCGGTTATCGATCGTTCATGTGCCCTAGCTTTTGTCGGCTTTCTCTCGGTGGTCGGAGCCCTATCGCTTGCCACATTTGCCAAAGCCGTGGGCATCGGCTTTCTCGGACGTTCTCGCTCAGAGGCTGCAGCTCGCGCTAAAGAATGCAGCCCCGGTATGGTCCTTGCGCAGCTCGGATTGTCTGCCTCTTGTATTTTGCTCGGATTGCTCGTGCCTCAATCCCTGCATCAACTCAGACCGATTTGTACCGATGGCTTGCAGTATCCGATCGATCCCTATCGCTTGTTCACGATTCCTCAATTGCACCTTTTTGTGATCGGCTTCTTCAGCTTCTTGCTCGTTTATGCTTTCATTTTCGGTCGCTCGGGCTTACGTGAATATGTGACCTGGGATTGCGGCTACGGCGATTTGCCCACGCGTGCTGAAGAAACTGGTTCCAGTTTCTCGCAGCCGATCGGGCGTATTTTCGGGCCGCTTTTGCAATACAGGATGATCACCGAAATCAAAGGTCGTGACCGCAGGCATTTCCCCGAATGGATTCGGGTAGAAGTGCACATGCTGCCCTTTCTCGAGAACTTTATTTACAGACCGTCGATCGGTGCCTTGCAGTGGTTGGCTAAGGCTCTCGTCAAAATGCAAACGGCAAGCATTCACGTGCACTTACTCTATGTCTTCATGACCATGCTTTTGCTTGTCTGTGTAGGAATTTCTCTGTGAGCTACGACTTCACGACGATCATTTTCAAGTTGTCGCTCATCCTGAGCCACTGGATAGCCTTCTTCGTTATTGCCTTGTTGATGCCTCCTCTTTTATTGGGCGTCATTCGCAAAACCAAAGCCAAGTTCCAGGGCCGGATTGGCGCCCGCTTTCAGCAGCCGATTTACGATTTGCTGAAGATGCTAAGAAAAGGCGAAACGATCAGTGAGGTAACCAGTTGGTTGTTTCGTAGCACCTCGGCAATAAATCTGGCTGTAATTCTTATTATCGCGATATGCACGCCCTGGCTTTCGTTCAAGCCTCAAGCTTTCGAGCGGGAAGGACAAATTTACGCTCCTGCCGTTATAAAAAAATCCAGTGACGAGACCAGTTATCCGCCGACGGCGCCAGTTACCGTTGCCGGTCAACCGCTTTACACCGGCGACTACCCGGCTAGCAATGCCACTGCCGAAGCGATGAACAACTGGACCGGAGTGCACCCTGGCGAAACTGGGAGTGACATTTTTCTGATCATTTATCTTTTTGCTCTGGCTCGTTTGTTTACAGTACTTGCGGCTCTGGATGCCGGTTCTGTATTTGGCGGTGTTGGCGCCAGTCGCGAAGTAACCCTCGCCCTCCTGGTCGAGCCGGGCATAATGCTGGCTTTTGCGAGCTTAGGTTGTGCGGCTCATACCAGTGATTTGAATGAAATATTTAGTTTCGCGCCGAATAACCCAATTGGCGATCTTTCGCCGTTGTGGTTCATTGCCGGAGTAGCCTTGTTTCTCTCCTCGCTGGTTGAGCTCTCGCGCATGCCCGTCGATGACCCAACCACTCACATAGAATTGACCATGGTGCATGAAGCGATGATCTTGGAAAATTCGGGACGCAACCTCGCTCTCACCGAATATGCTCATCTGCTCAAGATGACTGTGCTTTTTGGTTTGACCGCTCAATGTTTTCTGCATGGTATCAACGCTTTTTCTCACTTCAGTTATCTTGCTTTGATGGTGCTCAGCCTCCTGGGTCCTCTAGTCCTGGCTTTCACTGTCGGTTTCATCGAAAGTGCAACAGTCAAATTGCGCTGGACTAAAGTGCCTGAATTTATTGCTTACTCAGTCTTGATGAGTTTGTTGTGCATCTTCATTGCCGTGGGGGTGAGACACTAGTGTCTTTAGATTTATACGAGATTCTAGCCTTGAGTGCAGCTGTTATAGCTATTCTTATGCTTGGTACGACCCACCTGCGCGTCAATCTTTACTTCTATGCACTGCATACAGTGGTCGTGGCGATGATGGCTTGGCTGATCGGCACGTTCTCATCTCACCACGACGAAATGTTCATGCCCCAGTTCTTCTCGACCCTGGGCATCCAATTGCAAGCCCACGCAGTGCAAGCAGTTTTCTTCGGTCTCTTCAAGGGCATCGCTGTGCCGATATTCTTGATGCGCATCATTAAGCATATTCAGGCGGAAAGTGACTCCGGTACTTTGTTGGCGCCTGCTATAACGATGCATTTGAGTGTGCTTTTGCTCGGGGCTAGTTATCTGCTGGCCGCCCAATTACCTGGTTTAGCCGGTGAGGCAGACAGCCGCATCGGTGCCATGGCCGCCATGTCGCTTTTATTCACCGGCATTTTGCTGATGCTCACTCGCCGCCTGGCGATTAGCCAGATCATCGGCTTTCTGGTCATGGAAAACGGTATCTATTTATTTGCCCTGACCCAAACATCTGGCATGCCTATGATTGTCGAAATGGGCATACTTTTGGACGTTTTGGTAGGTGTAATGATCACCGGGCTGCTTCTTTTCGGGATCAAGAAGAGCTTCGAGCATATTGACGTCACGCAACTGACTGACCTGAGGGACTGATTGAGCAGATGGACGTCAAAGATATTCCGATATTATTAATACTGGGGGCGATACCAACCCTGCTGATTTACTTCAGCCTCTTTTTCCCGGACGTAAAACTGACGAGAAAAGTTAACTCTATCATGCACTGGGTGCAGTTGGCTTTGATCGTCATTTTGATGATGCCTTTGCTGCGAGGCGACCACGTCACTCATTACAACATCGCCCCCGGCCTCGTGCTCGACCGAATCGGTGCTTACTTCATCGTTTTAACCACAGCGATCATGGCTTGCTGCGTGACGCATGCCGACTGTTTCTTCAGTGGTGAGAAAAACCAGATCGAAGGGTCGGAAACGTGGCCCATGCGGCTTTTCTATGCTTGTATAAATCTTTTTCTGTTCGCCATGACTTTTTGTTTCCTCTGCGACAAC
>CAJCHQ010000873.1 GCA_903970295.1 Bryobacterales bacterium | reverse complement strand
TGTCCCGACCATCACGCGCGGTCGCGTCAAAGCTTCTGATTGGGGCACTTATCCCAATCGAGGACACGACCCGAACGAGGCCTCAGTCGACCTCGCAGTGCGGTCCGGCAAGTAACTACTGTTAAGTTTTTAAACCGCTAGCAGTTTCTTGTCGATTTTGCCGCTGGATGTTTTGGGTAAGGGCTTGCTTGCCGGCATGAAATCGTAATCCATCGGCCGCAATTCTCGCTTCAAATGTTGTTTGCAATGTTCTTTGAATTGGGCGATCAGCGCTTGTCGTGCCGTTTTCGAAGTGTCGGCGTCGCCTGCCAGTTGCTCGCTCAATTGGCCTTCGACGACAACAACCACGGCTTTGACGATTTGGCCGAGCTGCTTGTTAGGCATGCCCACCACTGCCACTTCCTTGACGTCGGGATGCTGTCTGAGCACGTCCTCCACTTCTGAAGGAAAGACTTTGTTGCCGGCTACAACAATCATTTCTTTGCTTCGTCCCGAAATGTAGAGGTAGCCATTGTCGATGCGCCCCATGTCGCCTGTGTGGTACCGGCCGTTTTTCAGCACCTGAGCGCTGGCTTCCGGATTGTCCAGATAACCCATCATCAAACACGCACCGGAGATTGTGATTTCGCCAGTTTCACCAGGCGGTAAAACCTCGCCGTCTTCGTTCAAGATTTCCACTGTGACCGATTTGATAATCTTGCCCACCGACTCGAACGGTCCGTCGGTATTCAACGAAATGATCTTGCTTTCGGTTGATCCGTAGCCGTTAGAGAGCCGTTTGCCATATTTCTTCTCGAAATCCTGGGCTAACGACAGAGGCAGCGGTGCGCCTCCCGATAAGACATACTCGGCTTTTTGCAAGTCCACCATCCCTGGTGGCAAGGTCAACATTGCTCCGTAGAGTGTAGGCACACCACAAATCACCGATGGCTGATATTTTTTCGCACAAGCGAAAAAGCTTTGCGGATCGGCGAATATAACCGGGGCACCATAAATGAAACAGGCCATGAAAACTTCGAGCCCGAAGATGTGACTCAAAGGCAAAGGCAAAAGCACCTTGGTGTCGTAATTGAGTCTGACCAGAGGGCCCAATTCGCATAGATTCGTCATCAATGTATGAAAATCATGAACGGCACCTTTGGGCACGCCAGTTGTGCCGGAGGTCAATATAATCAAGGCTTGTCCATGCAGGTCTATATCTTTGGCGGCTGTTGTCTGAGCGGCATGCGCGTTGCCATTGCTTTGATTGAGTTTCTCCAGGTCCATTTTGGGCGCCTTGGCGGCAGCGTAGGCGTTGGCAAATTTGGGGTTGTAGCGGCTGGAGGCAGCGATTAATTTGACGCCAATATGGTTGGCGACATTTTCCACTTCTTTTTCTGTCAGCCGAAAATCAACCGCTGCGGCGATGGCGCCCATTCGCCAGAGCGCGGCGATCGAGGCTGCCAGTTCGGGCGTATTCGGAGAAGTCAACAGCACTCTGTCTTTGGCTTTGACGCCGGCTTCTTTGAATTCGGCAATCGCCCGATCTTGCAGCGCCTGAAATTCACCGAAAGTAATTTGTCGGTCGCTGCCATCGGGGGCACCGCCCGCCTGAATAATGGCTAGTTTGTCGACGCTTTCAGGTCTGACTGCGACTGAGTTGAATACGATATCAATTGCTTGTTCGGTGCTAGGCATTGTTTTTTCTCTTTCGGTTCGGTGCTATAGGGGCTCCATTCCAATTGTTTAAATTTTACGCGCTTTGCCCGTCAGATCAAATCGGGGGCAACACTTTAGCAATTGAATTCCGCCAGGCAAGCTCTTGTGTGTCTGCGATGTAATTCCCCGGTACATCTACCTGAGCGGCTGAAGCTATTCGATCTCGGAGCCGATATAATCAAGACTGACGAGGGAGGATATGCTCTGGCTCACATAGTGACCGGCGGCGCTGATTTGAAGTATGACAGCCTGGCGGTGATTCCGCTGGGCGGTCAAAGTGAGTTTGGCCAGGTCCTGTGGGTTTTCACCTATGGCGGCGAAATCTTGTTAGTGGATGCCGGTGCTGCCTATCCATCCAGTGATTTGCCCGGTGTCGACCTGCTTTTGCCTAACAGCAATTTTCTCGAAGCTAATCAAGAGAGAATTTTGGCATTGCTCCTGACAAATGCTCATGAAGAACATTGCGGAGCCGTCAGCTATTTATTGCACCACTTGAAGATTCCAAAAATCATGGGACCGCGTTTTGTCTCGGCGTTTCTCGCCCAGTCTGCAATCGGCAGCAATGCCGAAACCGGTTTCGCCTGCCCGGACGTAGACACAGTCGAGACTCGCCACCCTTATCAAATCGGACCTTTTCAGGTGGAATGGTTTCAGGTCAATGATGCTGTAGCCGATGCCTGCGCTCTCAAAATTGGCACTCCGGAAGGGGCTGTCATCTACACTTCGAGCTTCAAATTGGATCAAACGCCAGTCGATAACAAGCTGATGGATGTCGCTGCCCTCGCCCAGGCTGGCGACCGTGAACGAGGCAATCAAGGTGTGGTCCTTTTAATTAGCGACTCGGCGGGAGTCGAAAATCCCGGCTACACTCCGTCTGAGCGAGCGGTGAAAGAACGGCTGCGTCACTTTGTGTCACGCGCTCCGGGTCGCTGTTTTGTGATTTTGCCAGGCACCAACACTCATCGCCTGCAAATCTTATTCGATATTGCCCGCGAGGCCAATCGCCGCGTCGTGCTCCTTGGCGACACGCTGATGCGCACCGCCATTTCGGCTGCCATAACCGGTAATTTGCTTTATGACCGCAAAATCGAAGCTACCTTTGCCGATTTGAAAAAACTGCCCGACGATCAGGTCTTGATTATTGGCAGCGGAGCCGAAGGCGATCCGATCCAGATTCTAGATGAATTGGCTGCCGGTCTTAATCGCGATGTGACGATGCAGGAAGGCGACACCGTGGTTTTCTCGGCTGAAATCAGTCCTGGACGGGCTCGACAGATGGCTGCTATTTTGGATCAATTGCTTTCTTTAGGCGTATTAACCATATACGGTGCCAGACAAAACGCGCACGTTTCCAAACATGCTAGCCGCGAAGAATTGAAATTGATGATGTCTTTGACCAAACCCATGTATTTTATTCCGGCTCTGGGTGAAGGCCGGCACATCATGCACCATGCTCAATTGGCCGTGGAATTTGGCATACCAGCTGAATCGGTTTTTCCCTTGAAAAATGGGGAGATTTTAGAAATCGATAACGGCGTCGCTTCGGTGATCGGTTCGATCGAAGCAGCGGCGGTTCTCTTCAATCGAGATCAAGGCGAGCGCGTCACTTCTTTTTCAGTCAATGAGAGGCGCTCACTCAGTCTGGAAGGTATTGTCACGGTAGGGCTGGTGGTCACATCCGCCGGCGAATTGGTCAGCGGTCCCTCGATCGAAGTCGGTGCCGCTGGGTTCTTGCGCTCGACCGAATGGGAAACGATAAAAATCGAAGTGACAAACAATATCCTCGAAAACATCAATCGCTATTCCGCCACTGGCACCGCATACAGTGACGACAGGCTGACTTATGACTTAGCCTCCATGCGCTCTTCAGTGCGTGAAATCGTGATCAAAACACTGCGTGCCAAGCTGCAAGCGAAACCGACCGTGCAGGTGATCGTGCATGAGCTGTCGACCACGCGCGCCTGAAGCTGTTACCAGCCGCCTTCGATTACCAAGGCATTTTCTTCGTTCAATTCGACTTTGGAGACTTCGCCTTTGACCGCTGTCACAGGCTCTTGCCAGTAATACTTCAAGCCAGGTACTCGGCGAGTGCCGATGATCCACCACGGACCTTCCCCCAGTCTCAATTCAGCTAAGTTGAAGTGACCGCGAAAGAATTTGTCTATATGAAATTCAACCGGTCCATAACCTTTGCGGGTGGCCTCGGTTTCATAATCTGCGTGATTTTGATCGCAATCGTCCTGAGCTCTTTGATAACGTTCCAGTCTGTCATCTTCGACTTTGTTCAGGCGGATGCATTCTTTTCTGGCGTAAGGGATCAAGTCGTCGGCGAAGTGGTAGATTTCACCAATGGCATTGGGCTCGGTCAGATGCGCTTTATTCAAAGCACTGTGATAAGCGTATTGCCAGCGCCAGCCATTAGTCGGATACGGTCGAATACCTGCATCTCGACTCGAGTATCCGGTGGCCAAAATCAGATCTCTTAATTGGCGTCTGTCCGTGGGCAATGGATTTTGTTGGTGCGTCTTATCGTTACGCTTTTTAGGCAAATTGATCGGGTACGGATACGCGATGAAATTGTTGACGGCGTTGTTGTTGTGCGGAATGTTTATGAAAACGCGGACCGCACACTTACCGTCGGCTGAATCGGCGCCTCGCTTTTTGCTCGCATCGTCGTCTGCGGGCATGAAATCTTCGGTGGTGAAGCCTTTATCGGTAGATTTTTCGGGGGCATCTTTGACCGGCGAATTGGCCGGCGCGTCGGCTGGCGCGTCAACAGAGGCTGTGCGGGCGACGTTGCCGGCGGCCGCCAGATTCGATACATTCGAGCCGGCTGGCTGCGAAGGACTAGAATGAGCTGCCTGGCTAGAGGCTAGGAGTGCTCCGATAATTGCCATGCCCAGGAAACGATATATTGCTTTGGTTGCCATAGCCGTTAACGTCCTCGGTCTTACGACCAGCTCACGAGACCGTTAAATTCTATAGCTTCTAAAGAGGTAAGTCCCTAAATTGATGTTTATTGACCCGAGACCGGCTCAAACGCTCAAGCCCTGGGGCTTGCTCGATGCCGTGGCCGCGCTCCTCGAGGGCTGCCCCTCAATCGAGAGCTTGATAATTTTCGGGCAAACCTTCGTTATAGAGACTTTCGAAAGTCTCTTTCAGCCCTTCTTCGCCTGTTTTTGGACGACCACCCATCAACAGTTCGACCAGACGGGCCCAGCTTGTGTGCTTGAAGAGCTCGATCTCCTTGGGCACCATCTGATTTCTTTCCGACTCCATCACTTGCAATACCGAATGAGATGGCAAGCGGTAAAAAGCGTCTACGCAGGCGCCTTCGAAGTGATTGTCGCGACCGTTTTGCATGATTTCGCTGACTTTGTCGATGGGCATGCGGTTACGGTAGTGGCGCTTGGAGGTAAGCGCGTCGAAAACGTCCGACACGGCAATCACGCGCGATAGGAAAGGAATTTCGTCACCCTTGAGATTGCGGTAATAGCCTGTACCATCGATTTTTTCGTGATGGCAGGAGGCGATATAAGGAACCGCTGCCAGGCGGCGTGTAAAGGGCAAATTAGAGAGCAAATCGAATGTGATGCGGGCGTGTTCTTGCACTCTCTTGTATTCATCCGGGGTCAGTCGCCCATCCTTCCAGAGAATATCTTCGGGCACACCAATCTTGCCGTAGTCGTGCATCATCGCCGAATAGCGCAATACATCGATGTCGTCGTCGGCGATACTCATCGCTTGCCCGACCAGCAAACTGTAATTCATTACTCGCATAGAATGACCTGCTGTCAGCGGATCACGCTTATCAATCGTTCTTGCCAGTGTCTCCAGAGTTTTGTCGACAAACCGCTCGATTTCAGAATAGGCTTGAGCTTGCTCGATCAGACCGGCAGCTACTGCACTCAAACCCTGCAGCCAATCTTGATCTTCATGAGTGAAGGGACCGCCGACTTTGTTCAGGACCTGGAACACACCAATCACTTCGCCATCGCGATTGAGCATCGGCACGCACAAAACGCTTTGAGTGTGATAACCGGTTTGTTTGTCTACTTCCCGATCGAAACGCGGGTCCGAGTAGGCATCAGGAATATTGATAATTTGAGAAGTGCGGGCGCATTCACTGACGATGCTTGTGCCGTGCAAAGGTATGCGAATGGTTCTGTGCCCGACCAGCCCTTGAGCGATCTGCGTCCACAGTTCAGCTCGACTTGCCTCCAACACGAACACACTGCAACGATCGCATTTGAGCATCATCTGTGTTTCACGGGTGATCACATCGAGCAGAGAGTCTAGTCGTCTCTCGGTAGCCATCGCTTTAACCACACGGTAGAGCCCAGATAGTGGTCGCAGGCGATCTAATTCTTCTTGCACGCGCAACGATTTGATCTCGCGTTCGATCAAATTGACTTCGCGCGTATTCAGGTCCGACTCTAACTTACGCAAATTCGTGTCTTTCGCTGCGAGCTCTTTGTTGTCGATTTCGCGTTCCGGAGGATATGCTGTTCTGTCGACTGCGACTTCATGTTCAGTACACGTATGTTCTGCTGCATCTTGAGCGGAATTGCTGCCGTTTGTGCCGCCACGCAAATAGGTGGTTGTGGTCTTGCCGTTACTTCCAGACTTGCTTGCACCGTTCTTTTTCGGCGAGTTCAACGAGTCACCGGATTTTTGGGTCTTTTTCGCGCCATCGCCAGCAGCTTTCGCCATAACAGATTCCTATCCTCGAACTGAGTTGCTTAGTTGCCCCACTTGTATATACCCGGGAATAAACTTCCAGAGCCGGGCTCAGCTTAATTCGTGCAAAGCCCTTACGTCGGTTGATTTTCGGGGTTCTGGGGCGCTCATTAAAAGCCTTGCCAAGGGCCGTGAGCGGACTGTCATCATACCAGCGAGTTGGCATTCAGTACAATTAACTTTGTTTGAAAGCCACACTGGACGGCACTTATCGCTCAGTTTGAGAGGGTCTTGGCGAGAGGCGGCCCTGAAATTTTCGGACACGCTCTGGCTCAAAATTTTACCGATATCGGAGAGATTGTTGACGCCTGGAATCGCCCTGAGATTAGCCAAAAAAATCGGCCGCACCACATCTGGTATCGGCAGCTGTGGTTTTGCCGGTGTTTCCCGGTCTATACGAAGTGCTATAGTGGCGATGGATGCATGCCAATGTGGCCGTTTGTACGAGCTTTGCAGGAGATGGGTTATGGCCGCAGTCGAGAAGTCACCTGTCCAATCGAGTGATGAGAACGTGTCTCCTGTGCTCAACGATGCATCACAAGAAAAGCTTTACAGCCGCATGGTTTTGTTCACGTTTTTTCTGGCTGGACCACTCTTGGGTCTGGCCCTCAGCCTCAAGCTGTTTGGCATGGCCGCAGTCGGCACGTTGACGTTTGCTTTTCTGACGCTGCAGAACAAACGCTACCGAGCGGCCGCTATCGTCTACACAGGCTTGCTCGTCGTTGCCGTCGTCGTCTGTATTTTGCGCGGCTAAATTCTATTCGTCCAGGATTTGCCCGTATCGAGGCGGCTCCAGATGACGCCAGAAGAGCAGGCAGGCGCGTCCGATTACTCGTTTTTCATCGAGGAAGCCCCAAACATGGCTGTCTTCGCTGTTGTTGCGGTTGTCGCCCATCATGAACAAGTGGCCGGGTGGCACGATGATTGGCGCGTTTGGCTGATCCGGATAAGGTTTGATCACGCCGCCAATATTTGAACTGCCGCCGATGTCGCCTTTGACATTCAGGTCATAACGAGGCTTCTCTTTGATGTATGCCGATTCGTCAAGCAACTGTCCGTTGATGAAAACACCCTGTCCACGTGCTACACGCAAGTGGTCGCCGGGTAGTCCGACCACGCGCTTGATGAAAGCCGGTTCGTAAGGCAGAAACGGTAACCCGGTCAGGCGACCGAGGACCGTGAGCGGATCGTTTTTCAAGTCTTGCCCGCCGAGCTCGATTTTGGGCGGGTAGAAGACCAGGATGTCGCCCCGCTCGATTTTCTTACCAAGGTGACCAGAGACCTTTTCAACGAGCAAGCGATCGTTGATTTGCAAGGTCGGCTCCATCGAACTCGATGGAATGTAGCGAGCCTCGGCGAAAGCCCAGCGAATCACTATTAAGAGTACAAGGGTAACTACAACCAGCTCGACAATCTCTTTAATGAAGGCGACGACTGGATTTCCTTTCGGCGCTGCCGGTTTGCCGCCGTTGCCCGAGGTCGTCTGCTCGTTGCTATCAACAGCCGCTCGGGTGGAGGTGACAGTTTCGTTTTGGTCCATTTTAGAAGAGAATGCCTCGCAGATAAAATTTCAGCATGAACATTGATTATACAGCCAGACTGAGGTTTCCGCGCCCGAGGGTCTCAGGCTCGTGACAGTCGTTCTGATTTCGCAGCCGAGACTGTGACTCGGTCGGCACGGCTGGAGGAAGACTGTTTTTTGTCTGAGGCGACGTTTTTCAAAACTTCGCCTAGAACAGTGACGTATTTTTCGATGTCGACTTCGCTGTTCATTTCAGTGACCGCTACGAGCAGGGCATTTTCCAGTTCCGGGTGGAAAATGGACAGGTCGATGCCGCCCAGGACATTGTTGTGCTTGAGCTCATCGAGCAGCAACGCCGCCGGGATGGGCGTTGTGATGGCGAATTCGTTCAAGAAGGGTTGATTGAATAACAGTGCCACACCGGGAATTTGAGTGAGCTTGTCTGCCAGGTAATGGGCGCGCTGCAAGCCGATGTTGGCTAAATCCTGCAAACCGGCAGGACCCATATAGCTCAAATAAACTAACATTGCCAGGGCATTGAGGGCCTGGTTGGTGCAGATATTGGAAGTGGCTTTGGCTCGCCGGATGTGTTGCTCGCGTGTTTGCAAAGTGAGCGTGAAGGCTCGTTGCCCGCGGTTGTCGACGGTGGCTCCCGCTAATCTGCCCGGCAGCTGTCGGACAAATTCCTGGCGGCAAGCCATATAACCCGCCGATGGGCCGCCGAATGAGAGTGAATTTCCGCACGGTTGCGCATCGCCAACAACGATATCGGCACCGAATGAGCCGGGCGGGGTCAGCAAGCCAAGACTGATTGGTTCGCTAATCACAACCAGCAGAGCACCGTGTTCGTGCACGCGCTTGGCAAAGTCGGCGATTTCTTCCAGACAGCCGAAATAGTTTGGATATTGAACGACAACCGCCGCTACTGATGAACTTAACAACTCAGCCGGCAAACTGGTGACGCCATCTTTATGTGGAGCGGTTTGCCACTCGAGGTCGCAAGATTTGACATAGGTTTGC
>CAJCHQ010000872.1 GCA_903970295.1 Bryobacterales bacterium | reverse complement strand
TGGCATGGTTGTTATTTTCAAGAGAGCGCTGAGAGTTAATCCCCTTGATCATATCGTGCCGGCGGCGGAGCCAGGCATGATGTTTTGCCTAACCCGCGTGGGCGTAAGCCCTAAATGGGAGTTATGGGTAGCGGCGAAGACCGCTGGACACACGGTCATTGCATCCGGGTGACCCGCGTCGATCAACTTTCCTCAGTGCGGCTTGTAGATAGAGCCCATGAACAGAATGTCACCAGTTTCTAACGTTCCAAAGAAATGAAGCTAATGATACGCCACGATTTGTGGTGCACCAGGGACGGACTTTTAATTGACTTTTGGAAGCGAGAATGCGTAAGCATTTGTGTCCACATCTGGACGGCAGCAGTCGAAGCTGGCAACATGCGTCCCTACGGTGGCGAGCTTCCGTTCGGGATACTCTTAACTGATGGCAGAGAGCATGTTAAGGACAAGATTGGTTTGACACCCGAGAGTTACGTGTTGCCGGGTTCACAAGAACGTCCCAATGATTGCTGGCGAGATGAGTATCATGTCGGCGAACACAAATACTCGTTCGTGGCAAATAATTTGCTATCAAAAACGAATTGCATAAGAGCCGATAACAGTCTCTGCCTCCGCTCTAAGGACAGCTGGTTCCTGTATCGCGGCAAGTTGGGCCAGATAGCGCCGATCTATTTTGGAACGAATATTTTTCTTGTCGACATCTGTACTGAGGGTATTCTTGTCCAGAACGTGCTCGGGTTTTTCAGCCAGTGAAATTGGACACCAGCAAAAGCAAAGCAGGCACAGTGACAGATTCACTCGGTTTTGTTGTCGCATAAACATATCTTTGGGGACAGTATCTGTCCCGGTTGTTTTATTCACCTAAATGAATAATTATGGGTGAGGAATTATTGGTTGCCGGTGAACTTGCATCCGGTTTTGCAAGTTCCGCCCGAATCTTGTCGAGTGACTTTCGCATGTTTTCTTTCTCTCCCGGAATTCTCTCGCTTTGTCGACGTACTTTCTTGGCGTCGCGCTCTCTGTCGGTTATTTCATAACATAATGCTAGCCAGTTGAGCGCATGGTAATCTTTCGGATCCAGCTGACTTGCTTTTTCGTAGTGCGCCGCAGCTTCATCCCACTTGCCTTGTTCAAACAAACAACCTGCTACGTAGCGCTGCCACATGGCGTTCTTTGGCTCCAATTCAATCGCCTTTCCGTATAGGGTTATCTGTTCGTCATATTTGTGCAGATCTTCAAGGCATTTACCTTCATGTGCATAGGTGGCTGCCCTCGACGGGTCCATCTCTATCGCTTTTCGGAAATGGGCGATGGCTTCGTCGTGACGCGACATTTGGCTAAGTACTTGCGCGATATAGTCTTGATAGGCAGGCTGGTAAGGGTCGATGAGCGCTGCATGCGTATAAAGCTCCAGCGCTTGGGAGCCTTCTGTAATGCATCGTGTATCTGATTGAGGGCATCGTCCACATGATCTTTATCCAGAGCAACCCCAGGATCCGTCAAGCTCCGTCTTCATAGTTCTAATTGGCGCGATGTTCAGCGTCGCTGTGAGAAGATCGGGATCAACGCTCTGACCGCAGAAAACCAACCTGACCGAAACGCCACATAATGAATAGATGTCTTCAGAGTTTTCCATCAACTTATTTCGGTCTCTTCTTCTTAAAAAACCTTTTGCAGAGAAGTGTCGAGCAAACTCCGCGTCTTAAACATATTTTTGCACAAAGCCGCTTAGCTGTTAAATGCTAGCATTTTTACCAATAAAACTAAAAACATTCAAGTTATCGATGAAGCGATAAATCGTGTTTATGACATTTTTGCAGCTGCGGAAGCAGAGTGCCGAACCGATAACAAAGTCGACCACGCCAGTGCAAACCAGCGGTGACACTACACCATTACTTCCGACAGAAACACAAGCACCCGCAGCACCAGCTACAGTGGCCACAGATAACCCAACACCAGTTGCAAGCAATACAACTCCAGTACCAGCCTCGGATGCGAGTCCTCCCGCCAGTTCAATCACGCCTGGCGCAACAAACACAGCGCCGAGTGACAGCACACAATCGGCTCCAGCCACCTCTAATGCAAACACAACAGTAGCAGATACCACTAACCCAACGACGACAACAACGACTCCCGCTACCGTTATGAATGCTGCAAATGGTTACAACGTTATTAACGGACAAATCATCGGTCCCAATGGGCAGCCATTTGATGCTAATGGTGTAGCAGTTAACGCCAACAGCGCACAAGCCGATGCAGCTGCAATTCTACAGGCAATGCCCAATCTAAATTTCATCAGACTTGCTGCGTATCCTGGTCAAGATTCTGCAGCAGATATTCAAGCCGACATCCAGGCATTTCAAACGATCAACCCTAATGTTGTTGTAGAAGTGCAAGACACTACTTCCAATGGAGGCGATGCATCAACAACGAATACATTGTCGGGACAAGCTCTGACCGATGATGAAAATTGGTATGCACAGATAGCGGCCGCGAATTCGAACAATCCGAACGTATGGTTCGCGACTCCCAATGAGCCAAATAACGCAACCAACGAACAAGCCGTTGTAGATGAGGAGAGTGGTATTGTGAACGCTGTACGCGGCACCGGAAGCAATGCGATGGTTTTGCTCGAGGCTAACCTCGGAGCGCTGTTTGGTCCGCAGCAGGCAGACCCAAGTGCTTACGCCTCCATGACAAATGTGGCCTGGGACGACCACTATTACGGATGGGAGACACAAAATGACGCCGATGGTGGCCAGACCGTTCAAGAAAACGTCGCCGGTTTACAAAACGAGATTGCTGGTGCGGCTGGAATCACCGAATCAGACGGCGCCGGCGGACAACAAAAAATACCTACCATAGTTGGCGAATATGGCAATGCGACCACCGGATTGACGATTGATCCAAACGGCACTGCTGCTGTTGAAGGAGTCCAAACAGCCAACAATGAAGGTCTCGTTCAGGGCGCCTTAGCCTGGGAATGGGACCAATACAATCCTCCCGGTGACGCTAATGCGATAACGGCAAGCGCGGCACCGACCACCCTGACTCCTTACGGACAGGAAATTGTCAACTACGTTAATAGCGGGGCTATCGGCAATACAGCCTGATCGTGAAACGACTTCCGGGAAGGAATATCTTATTTAGTACCGTATTGCATGATGCTCAGCATGAATCTCAGAATCCAGCATCCATCAACAGTTAAATTAGGTGAGCCTTTAGTTTGGCACGCCT
>CAJCHQ010000871.1 GCA_903970295.1 Bryobacterales bacterium | reverse complement strand
CACGTGCCGGTCAAAACCCAAAACGGAGCGGTGGTTTTTGTCGGCGACGTGGCACACGCCCATGATGGATATCAGCCCCAGATCAACATTATCAATCAAAACGGCAGACGCGCCGTTTTATTCAATGTATTGAGAAACGGCACAGCCAGTACGATGGCAGTTGTGGACAGATTGAAAAAACTGTTGCCGAATATTCAGGCGATCGTACCGCCAGCTTGCAAGATTTCGATCCTCTCGGACCAATCTATTTTCGTGAAAGATTGCGTGCAGGATGTTATCCAAGAGGCTATAACGGCAGCGGGCTTAACTGCGATCATGATGCTCGCCCTATTGGGAAGCTGGCGCAGTACATTGATTGTCGCCACATCGATTCCGCTGGCTATGCTCTGCTCGGTAATCGGCCTGCATATCATGGGGGCGACAATCAATTCGATGACGTTAGGCGGTCTGGCTCTGGCAGTCGGCATGTTGGTCGATGACGCCACAGTGGAAATCGAGAACGTGCATCGCAACATGGATATGGGCAAAGAGATCACTCGAGCAATTCTTGATGGCGCCCAACAAGTAGCCACACCAGCAATGGTATCAACCTTAGCGATCTGCATAGTTTTCGTTCCCGTTCTTTTTCTCACCGAGCCTTCACGGTCATTGTTCTTACCGCTCGGTGCAGCCGTTGTCTTCGCCATGCTCTCCTCATATGGATTGTCCCGCACAATCGTGCCCCTCATGTCGCGCAGGCTCCTGGGAGTGGAGCATGAGCTAAAGCAGCATCCACAGGAAAATAAGAAGCCTTCGTTCTTCGGCAAAATACATGATGTGATCGACCACATCTTCGAGGGCGCCCGCGGAATCTACAAAAGCATTTTGTCCACAGCTCTCGATGCGCCCATTTTGACAGTTGCGATATTTTGCGTCTTCTATTGTGTGTCATTTCTGCTGCTGCCGACAATCGGCCAGGATTTCTTTCCAGCGATCGATGCCGGTCAGCTCCGGTTACACATCTCGGCCCGCCCAGGCACGCGCATCGAGCAAACTGAGCGCATTTTTCATGATGTTGAAAATGCTGTGCGAAAGACGATTCCGGAAGACGAAGTCGAGCTGATCACCGACAACATTGGTATGCCTGTGAGCGGCGTCAACTATGCCTTCTCTGACAGTCAAACGATCAGCGCGGCCGATGGAGAGATTCTGGTGGCGATGAATGAGCATCGCAAACACTCCACGGCTTATTATCAAAGTGCCGTGCGCAGTAAACTGAGCAAAGACTTTCCGGAAGTGACATATTATTTCCAGCCAGCCGACATCGTCACTCAAATTCTCAACGCCGGCTTACCGGCTCCCATTGATGTAAAACTGATCGGTCAAGACGTTGAACACAATTACAATCTCGCCCAAGAAATCAAGCGCAAGGTCGCACGCGTGCCAGGGGCGGTAGATGTGGTTCTGCATCAAGTCACGGATGCACCCGAATTCATGTTCAATGTCGATAGAATCAAAGCCAATGAAATGGGTTTGAGCCAACGCGACGTTTCCAATTCTTTTCTTGTCTCTCTCAGTTCGTCGTTTCAAACCGCACCCAACTTCTGGCTCAACGCAAAGAATGGTGTCAACTACTACCTGGCCAGCCAGACGCCCCAAAGAGAGATAGCATCTCTCGACGACTTGCGCATAACCGCTATCACGAGCCCTGCCTCAGAGGCCAAAGTTGACACAGATCCACATACGAATCTCAATCCGCAGCCGCAGTTGCTCACTAATTTGAGCAGCTTCGACCGCTCTTATACTCCGGCCGTTGTCACACACATGAATGTGCAACCGAGCTTCGATATCTATGCAGCCTGCCAGGGCAGAGATTTAGGCGGTGTCTCCCACGATATCAAGCAAATCATGAATCAGTACAAAGATAAGCTGCCGCGCGGCACTACAATGGTCATGGCCGGACAGGTGCAAAGCATGGTGACGGCGTTCACCGCATTGCTGTTAGGATTAGTCTTCGCAATGGTTCTGGTTTACCTCCTACTAGTCGTCAACTTTCAATCGTGGAGCGATCCGGTGATCATTTTGATGGCGATTCCAGGCGCGTTCTGTGGCATCCTCTGGAGCCTTTTCGCGACCCAAACCACCTTCAGTATTCCAGCGCTTATGGGCACGATCATGACTGTCGGTGTAGCTTCCGCCAATAGTATTTTGATGGTGACGTTTGCCAAAGAACAACTCGGTGAAGGAAAAGATCCAAAGGCCGCTGCCCTGGAAGCCGGTTACGAGAGATTCCGGCCGGTCGTCATGACGGCGACGGCGATGATTATCGGCATGATTCCAATGGCAATCGGCAGCGGCCAGGGCGGTTCACAGAACGCTCCCATCGGTCGTGCAGTAATTGGCGGCTTGTCGGTGGCGACTTTCTCGACCTTGCTTTTCGTGCCGATCATGTTTAGTTTGTTCCGCCGCAACTACAAACCAGAAAGAAAATCAGAAGAGAAAAAAGAAGATAAACCAGAAAAGAACGATGACGCATCCCAAAGTAAGAAACCGCAATGACCAACCAAAATGACGACAGCCCGCAAGCGGGCAATCAGCCGCGCTCAGCCGATCCGAACCGAACGGACAATCAGCCGCGCTCAGCCGCTCCGAACAATGTCAGCTCTGCACCTAAAGCGAGCAAGCCTCACTTACTGATTTTCTTCGCCATCATCGCCGTAATCATTGTTGTCGTTTTCGTTGCCGGACTGTTGCCCAAAATCGGGCAAAGCGTCGAATTGAATAAAGAACATCAGGAGACTGTTGATGCCATTCCCAATGTTCACGTCATTGTTGCTAAACCCGCCGCTCGGACCGAATCAATCACCCTGCCGGGAAATATAGGTGCGATGCAATATGCCACCATCTATGCTCGCGTTGATGGTTATCTAAAAAACCGATACGTCGATATTGGTGATCAGGTAAAAAAGGGTCAACTGCTTGCCGAAATCGAGACGCCGACGGTCGATCAAGCGGTGGCTCAAGCCAAAGCCGGGCTGCAAGAGGCCAAAGCAAAACTCAAAAATGAATTGGCTAATTTAAAGCAAGCTGAGGAGAAAAAAAAGACAGCGGATGCTGAAGTCGATAAAGCCAAAGCAGATTTAGATTATGCGCGAGTCACGGCCACTCGCTGGGAAAATCTGGTCGAACGTGGCGCCGTCAGTCAGCAAAGTCGCGACGAAAAAGTGCGTATGTTGGAGTCGCAAACGGCAAACTACGAGGCGCAAAAGGACAACGAAAAAGCAGCGGTAGCTCAAGTGCTCGCAGCCCAAGCGTCTGTGGAAGTGGCTCAAGCCGGGATCGACTCCAAGTCGGCCGAGTACAAAAAAGAACAGGCGCAACAAGGTTTCCAGAAGGTGACGGCACCGTTTGACGGGATCATCACTTTGCGCAAGGTGGATCCAGGTGCACTGATTACTTCAGGCAGCTCCTCAACCAACCTGGAATTGTTTCAGCTGGCAAAAGTCGAAGTCCTCAGAATATATGTCGCGGTGCCGCAACGCATCGCCAGATTCTTGAAAGCGGGCATGGATGCGATTGTCATGCCATCGGAGTT
>CAJCHQ010000870.1 GCA_903970295.1 Bryobacterales bacterium | reverse complement strand
GATGGCACCACCGAGGTGGTCGATTTTCAGCTGCTCTGGAGCCGGCTCGGGAGCCTTGACGATGGGTGAGGCGCCTTCCTTCATACTGGGCATCAAATCTTCAGCCACAGAACAAACCTGGTTTCTGCCGCGGTGCTTCGCCAGGTAGAGAGCCTGGTCAGCCAGTTCCAGGAGCTTCTCTTTGTCTTGAGCGTCGTACGGGAAAGTAGCCACACCCAGAGATGCCGTCACGATGCCCACATCTTCGATTTGTTTTTCACGAATAGCCAGGCAGATACGTTCAGCCACCATGCGGGCATGCTGCAAATCTGTTTCAGGTAACAGAATGACGAATTCTTCACCACCGAATCTACCGACTGTGTCTACGTCTCGAACGCTCCGTTTGAGCACATTGGCAATGTGCTTGATGGCGATATCGCCAAAGTGGTGACCCAAACTGTCGTTGATTTTCTTCAGATAATCCAAGTCGACGATGATAAAAGAAAATGCGTGGCCGAATCTTTGGAAACGGTCGATTTCTTTGGCCAGCTGTTCCTGGAAATAACGTCGATTAAAAAGACCGGTCATTGGGTCAGTCACAGCCTGCTGCTCGACCTGGGCGAAGAGTTCGGCGTGTGAAGCGACAACTGCCACTCGATCAGCCAGGTCGGTGACCATTTTCATATCTTTGTCCGGAAAAGGTGTCGAGCGCGAAGAAGAGATCATGCACAACGCGGCTTTGAAATTTCCGGCGTGCACAAGCGGGACAAGGGTTGCTTGCTTATAATGAGCGAGCACCTCGACGCCGCGCCCCTCCAGGTGCTTAACCAGTTCATCATGAGGCAGAAAAATCGTCTGACCTTCTTTGAGTTCATCGAATTTTGATAAGAAGATCTGCTCGCCGATATTTGGTGCCAATGCGTCGCCGGCACCATTAGCGATGCTAGATTCGTACATAGCGTCTCCGGCGGTCTTCGATTTGGTAAAATCGAGAGCCTGCACATCGTACATTGAAGCTACACATAGAGCCAATCCAAAGTGCTCTTGCAACGCAGCAACCAGAGTGTGCATAATCTGGTCGACTTCTTTTAAAGACTGACGAATTTCGCTCGAAACTTTATTGATTAGACCTGCTCGGGCTCGATCGGCGCGAATTTGACTGATTGCCTGGTCGGCACGAATAACGTTCGACAAGTGGCCGGCGATGGTTAAACCCAGTTCTCTATCTTGCGGTCTAAATTGAGGTTTGGCCGGCAGTCTCTGCCAAAGACCAATTACACCAAGCCGCTCCCCTTCTGATACCAGGGGTAGTACCAGAGCCATATCATGACCAAAGAAGGGATCGCCTTTTCTGGTGAATTCGGCATTGACTATTTTTCCTCGACCGGATTCGAAAACTGCAACGAACGGATCTTCTTTCGTCGAGAGATCGACCGGCGCATTGTTTCCGTCTTGAATCTGCGGCGTCAGTACTCCTTCTTCCGGGCTGTACAAGTAGATTTGAGAGTGCGTAAAGCCCATGTGCTCAGCCACTAACATCACTGATTTGACGAGCGATTCCTGGCTGGTCTGACCACGCGACTCGCGGAAAAGACTGGCGATCTCATTGATCAGCTTCATTTCTCGCGCATCCATCTCGATTTTCGATTGGTCGAAAGATTGTTGCACGACAACAGAAAGCATCTCTGCGACTTTCTGCAAAATCACGGCGTCGTATTCGCGACTCCATTCTCTCGTCTTTCCGCATTGCTGAAGTTCGAGAAAGCCCGAGAATATGCCTCTCGAGCGCAACTGTACCATCAGGCGGGCCCGCACATCACCGAGCTCGATCAGTGATGAAAGAGTGGGCGACATCTTATGAAGATTGGTATCACGGGAGGTATCAGGAATAGAGATCACACCGGCTCCGGATTCATCTGGAAATCGGGAAAGGAATTCGAGCACGATCGCGGTTGATTCCTGTGAACCTAGCTGGTTGCCGGCAAAACAGGTATGACCGCTGGCCGCATATTCGTTAGTAACTTGCAGTTGGTCACCGAAAATTTTCCAGATGATGCCGCGATCGGCTCCTGTAATTTCAGTCAAGGCCTGGATGGCGAATTGCAAAATTGAAGACAGATCGTTCGAATGCCGAAGCTGTCCGATGATCTCTCCGATAATCGACTGAGCCGCGGGCGGGAACGCTGGTAATGCCTCATCCGACTCACCATCGCCGCGACCGCCGTCGTAGGTGCCACCACCGACCGCCCGACCACCATCATTGGTACCGCCACCGCCCGCGCGGCCACCATCTGCGGTGCCACTACGCTTGCCGCCTTTCACCTTTGTCGTCGAGCCATCTCCGCGTTTGTCTAACAGACCGGTGTCCGGTCCGTTCAATTCGGTGCCAATCGCCTTGCCCTTGAGCATGGCTGGAGCTGAGGGCGGCGCCTGCGGGCTGAGCAAAATCGGGCTGCCTTGAGGAGATCCCTGCGAGTAGCTGCCTACTTTTAAAGGCACGGAAGCACCGCCAACGCCGGTATTGAACTTGAAGAGGTCGGACCCACCCGGCTCCATCGCAATGGGCTGCACCTTGCCATGATCCGCGAACAAATTGGTCATATCCCGTTCATAGTCTTCATCTCGACCGCTACTGGGGGGCAAGATCACTGAGTTTTGCGCAATCGGTGCCTTGATCACGGGCCAGGCGGCGCGAATTCGCTGAACATAGGGAGCTGCACTAGCGGCCGGACCGAGATTGGTGCGAGCGTCTTCGAGTAAATTCGCCTCTGCCAGGTCGACGACCTGCCAGATGGGCAACAGGTAGTTGAACGCACGACTGACTACGCGTGGGTCCATCGAGCCCGAACACTGAAATTTATCTGGGTCGGGCGACTCCATGGTCTGCATACCATAGACGATCAAAGATAGTCCACGGCTTTCCAGCAAGAAACACCATTCATCGGGCGGATCGGCTTGATCTTCGGAAAAGATTGAAA
>CAJCHQ010000869.1 GCA_903970295.1 Bryobacterales bacterium | reverse complement strand
ACTGGAAGCACGCAGTCGATGGGATTGTATATAGCAGTCCATGGGATGGGCGAAATGGATATCGGTCAACTCACGCTGGGTGAATAAGTATCCGATCATCAGCAAATCTGCTTGCTTGGAAATTTTGTATTGATTGAGATATCCCAAATTTTCGTCGAGCAACTTTTTCATGGTTGCATGGTCGATCTTTCCAGTTTTTAAGAAACCGGGAAATTCCTCGAGTTTCTCATATCCTTCAAATTGGGCAATGATGCCGTTAGGCATTACCGGTACGAACATCAACTTACTCATGGCTGTCCATAGCTCTATTTCGTGGTCGGTGATGTCGAGGCGCCGCTTCAAATGCTTAAGATGGTCCGAAGGTAAATTATCAAACAAATCGAGAACGCGACAAAACACCCAGGAAGCCATGATGTTCGTGTAGGCATTGTTGTCTACCCCCGGCTTTTTAAAATCAGGATAGCCATTATGAAATTCGTCTGGACCGATGACACCATGAATCTCATAGCGACCAGTTTTCTTGTTGTGCTTAGCGAAGGTCGATAAAAAGCGCGCGATCTCCACAATGATCTCTGAACCATACGAATACATAAAGTTGAGGTCATTGGTCACTTGAAAGAACTGCCAGACATTGTATGCAACCGCGACGTTAACGTGAATTTCGAGGTGTGTGTAGTCTTTTATCCATTCCTTGTCGCTTGCCATCCACCAATAGCTCGGTGTTCTTTCTTTGCCGTCACTGGCGCTTTGCCAGGGGAAGCAAGCTCCTCGTGCACCATAAGAGATGGCAATCTTTCGTGCTTCATTTAAACGCCTGTATCGATACTTCAAAAGCGAAGCTGTAACGTTAGGCATACGCATATTGATGAACGGAAATACGAACAGTTCATCCCAGAAGATGTGTCCCTGATAACCTTCTCCTGTCCATCCCCGGGCAGGAATGCCGTTGTCCAGATCGACCGTGTGCGTCGACGCAGTCTGCAAGGTATGGAAGCTATTTAAGTGCAGTAGTAACGAAGGAATTAGCTTCGAACATTCCTCTTTGGTTTCGATGAATAAATCGAATTGAGTCCATAAGCTGCGCCATGCCTTTCTCTGTTCGTCTATAAGCCTTTCGAAAGCGGGAGCGTCGTGCGCATATTCACGTGCGCTCGCACCGGCTTCGTAGACTCCCCGATCTCTAGAAGTGCACAAACCAACAATTTTCTGGATGACCACACCCTGATTTTCTTTGCAATCGAGAAAGAGGTTCTGCCCAACGTAGTGATCTTCGAGAATCGATGTACGTTCAACTTCTCTTCTTTTGCCATCTTCAAAGACTTCGGTTCTTACCGCTTGCGCAACTACCAGCCGAGTTTTCGAAGTTTGTACTTTGAGGTACAGAAAATCGCCATCGATTTCCCGATCGAGGGTGATGAGGTGTTTGTTGTTTTTGAATTCGGGGTCGATCGGGTCGCCGTCATTGGTAATCCCGCCATCGATAGCGCTGCACACGACGGCGGTGCCCGACCAGTTCACTGGTTTGATAGTTAGCTCGATCCCGGCTAAATGCGACCGCAGCATATGTACAAAGCGTCTTTCTGTGAGCAGGGTTTGACGACCTTTCTTGTCTCTCAGCGCCATCTCGCGATACAAAATACCTTCCAGCAGGTTTAACTTTTGGGAATACGAAATGATTTCGCAAGTGTCGATCGAGCATTCTTCAGATCCATTGGGTGAGTCTTCGTCAACTAACTTGACACTCAGGCACAACCAATTAGGCATATTGACGAGTTCTTCTCGCGTGAATTCATGGCCTTCGCCTTGAAATTTGCTGGCTTTGCCTTCCAGCAAAATCGAGTTGTAACCCCCGGCCACATAGGTTCCCGGATAATGATGTTTATCAGCACGAGCAGACGGAATCGAACCTCTGACGAAAAACTTTCCGTTTCCGAGAGTACACAGAGATTCTCGTTTCATTTCTTCCGCAGCTTCGTATTTGTCATATTCGACCACCCAATTTGCGTGCGACACTTCTAGATCGGACAGTGTCATGCCGAGTTCACCGTTATCGCAGGTCATTTCAGCCTCTGGAACCCTGACTTGCGATAAGTCGAGAACGACATCGGTGGCGCCATGCTTTTTCAATGCTGCCCGATTATTCTCCCGAGCAACGCCTATCACTTTTTTGAATTTGCCTGCGTGGCCAGACTGCACACCGGCCTCGGCGTCTTCGATCACGACGGCCCGGCCTGGTTTGACCGCTAAGCGACGAGCGGCTTCGAGAAATACATCGGGTGCGGGCTTTCCTTTCAATCCTAGCTTCTGCACATCTACGCCAGTCACGATCGTGTCAAACAGTTTGGTTAGATGCGCGATTTCCAGAATCTCTTTGCCGTTTCGACTGGCTGTGACAAGTGCTGTGAGCACTCCAACTGAGCGCAAAGCTTTGACCAGAAATATGGTTGTCTCATATGGCTCGACACCTTCGGTGTGGACAATGCGCATGAACTCTGCGTCTTTTTTCTTAGCCAGCGCCTCGACATTATCTCCGGCCTTTATTTTGCGCGACTGGAGAAAACATTCGACGCCTTCTTCACGTGGTTTGCCGTCTACAAAGTCTAGATAGTCTTGCTTCGTAAACGGCTTGAATTTATCACCATTTGTCTTGCGCAAAAATTGATCAAAAGTCTTTTTCCAGGCCCTCATGTGAACTTTTGCCGTGCGCGTCACCACACCGTCCATATCGAACAAGACAGCGGAAAAATCAGCAGCTGAAATTTCGACTTCTGCTTTATCTCTCGAGACACGGCGCATGTTGCGCCTGCCCGAGCCCCTCGTTTTATTGGCTGAGGACAGGGTTTTAGTTTTTGCTGGCATTATTTTCCACTAGGCTGCTGAAGAATCGAGCGGACTTTCTCGCATACGTTTTTGACACTAAAGCCATATTCATCCATTACCTTCTTGCCCGGTGCTGAAGCGCCGTATTTGTCGACACCAATGACATTGGCCCGGGGACCAAGGTATGAATGCCAGCCCAGTGTTTCTCCAGCTTCCACGTAAAGAAGTGGTTTGCCATCTGGTATCACTTTGCTCTTATACTCTTGCGGCTGCGCCTGAAATAATGACCAGCAAGGCAAACTGACCACTCTGGTTTTAATGCCCTCAGTGCTCAGCTTTTCCCGGGCTTCAAGCGCCAGGTGCACTTCAGACCCAGTAGCGACAATGATAATGTCCATTGAAGTTTCGCTCGAATCGGCAAGAACATAACCTCCCTGCTTCGCACCAGATTTGATCGCCGGATATTTATTCGAGTCGAGAACCGGCAACTTTTGTCGAGTCAGAATCAATGCCGTCGGCTGCTCGGTCGACTCGATGGCCAGTTCCCAGGCGATGGTCGTCTCATTCGCGTCGGCCGGTCTGATCACATTCAATCCCAGCACAGATCTTAATCCCAAGAGTTGTTCTACCGGCTGATGCGTTGGCCCGTCTTCACCCATAGCAATACTGTCGTGAGTGAAAACATAGATGACTGGCAATCCATTCATTGCCGCCAATCGCATGGGAGGCCGCATATAGTCACTAAATATGAGGAAAGTGGAGCCATAAGGAATGAATCCTCGGTGCAGGGCCATCCCATTCAAGATTGCCCCCATTGCGTGTTCGCGCACACCAAAACGCAGGTTTCTGCCGGCGCGAGTTGCCGGCTCGAAGTTTTCGCTGCCTTCGATCAGTGTGTGCGTGCTCGGAGCAAGGTCGGCGTCACCGCCCATTAACTCGGGCAGACGCTTGGCTAATGCATTGAGAATTTTACCGGATGCTTCGCGCGTCGCCATAGGTCCTGATTCTTCGCCGAAGCATGTTAGCTCGTCTGCCCATTTTTCGGGAAGTTTTTTGGCCATGACACGTTTAAAGTCTGCAGCTAATTCCGGATATTGCTTTTCGTATTTTTGGAAATTTGCCTCCCACTTCTTCTGAGACTCACTGCCGCGTCTGCCGATTTCTGCAAAATGTTCTAACGCAGTGGTTGGCACAAGAAAGCTCGGCTCCACAGGCCATCCCAGACATTTTTTAGTCTTGGCGACTTCATCTACGCCGAGCGGTTCTCCATGCGCTTTATTCGTGTCTTGCTTGTCGGGACTGCCATAGCCGATGTGTGTGCGCACTGCGATGAAAGAGGGGCGATTCTTTTCTGCTTTCGCTGCAGATATTGCTTTCTCGACTGCGTTGACATCGTTGCTGTCTTCGACGTATTGGGTGTGCCAGCCATAGGCGGCGAATCGGGCCACGCGATCTTCTGTGAAGATGAGATCGGTGCCACCAGAGAGACTGATATGATTGTCCGCATATAGAGCAATCAGTTTGCCCAATTGCAAATGTCCGGCCAGCGATGCTGCTTCAGATGCCACTCCTTCCATCATGTCACCGTCGCTGACCAG
>CAJCHQ010000868.1 GCA_903970295.1 Bryobacterales bacterium | reverse complement strand
GCGCAGCGGTGGCTTGTGACCAAGGCGCATGAATCGCAAGCTTGGGTTTTCGTTCAAGGCGATGAAGTCGTAATAATAGATTCCATCTAGCGCACGTTTGAGACCAGCCTGTTCTTCCGGCCAAAACTTTGATGTTTTGTGCACTACAACTCGCTTCGGTGGTTGCCGGTTCACAGTAGTGTACAAGTCGATGGCGCGTTTCAGAATATCATAGGCGCCATCTTCGGTTAAGTGGGGGCGACGATCTCGGTTCTTCTCAACGACGGCGCGCTGCCCCTTTAGGACAAGTCCATCTCCGGCACCGAAGACCTGCGCAAGGCTTGTTTGCATGTGCGCATCGGATAGTGGATTCTCTTTGTAGAACGCGATTCCAACGAAGCAAGTATTGTCAGGCATTGATTGTATCTGCCAAGGTAAGTTGCCCGCCTTATAATACAGAGCAGCAGATAGGTTCCATGCGACGGATGCCGGATCTTGCGTAGTGCCGCTACCATCGAGCGTTGATTCCCAAATGACTTGAACTGGAAATTCAAACTTCATGCAGTGTGCTTTGAGTGCATGATGCAGATTCCAGAAACCATCAGGTGCTTGAGCGCTTTGGTTGTCCGGCTCGGTAAAGATGCCGCTCAATATCTGTTGTCCCGTTCGCTCAGACTCTTCTTGAAGCCGCTGTTTTATGCGCTCTGCGTCGGTCAGCTTGATCTGGTCCTTCGACAGTGCACCGGATGGACCGAACTCGTTACGAAGCTGTTCAGGAAGAGCTAGCAATACCACATGTGGTGTTGGCTCAACATCGCTAAGTGCCTCGCACTCGGTAACAAAAAGTTCAATTATCGCCTTTAGTTTCTCTCGGTCATCACTTTTCTTGAGCGCGACCTGCAGATCCATCTCGCGCATTGTTCGGTGCATCGAAGGATCAGTAATAAACTGACAACGGAATCCTGAGTCTAAAGTATTTCCCGGAAAGTGAGGAAACAAGATGGAATCGAATGGCTTACTTTTAGAATTCAAGCCGGGCGCTATCTTGGTCTCACACTGCTGAAGCATGCTCACGGCCAGTGCGATAGTTTGCCCTGTACCGACGATCGCAACACGAATCGTCTTTTCGGACGAGGTAAGGTCAAATGGTCCATAAAGATCAATTCCAATTTTTGGATCGACGAACGGGGTACCACCGCCAAACACGAGCTTGGGTTCGGTGATATGAAGTGTTTCGAACGATGGTTCGATATCTTCGAAAATACTTTCTAGCAGCGAGACAGTTGCGCGCTGCCGAGCATTCTTCTGTTTTCTAATCTGATGCTTCGTCTTCTTCATCGTCCTCTACTTCATCATCATCGTCTTCAACAACGTCAACGTCGTTAGCGGCAGCTGCAAGATCATCCTTCTCGACTTGATTAACGAGTGCACTGAATTTGACGACATCATATGCAGCGCCAACGCTCACCTTCGCTAGCGCTGTTAGTACGCTGACTTTAACCGCTTTTGCGCCAGTCTGAATCTCAGCTTCAGTCTTGGGACTCACTTGGGGACTATCTGGTGAATCTGCTGCAATGGCTTTCGACCAAAAAAGCAGATTGCGGACAGCCGCATCATTCTGTTGTTTTCCACCCCAAAGCAAAGCCAATCTACCAGCAGCTTTTCCGTCAATCAGCGTGGAACCATCTGTTGTGAATACGAAGGTGGGATCAATGAGCAGAAAGAATTCGCCCCGAAGAAACTGAAATTTGATTCGGGCCGCCTGATGCACCCAAAAGCTTTCGCTTGTCTTGTTATTTGTCTTGATGGCGGCGACATCACGCGGCCTGTCTCCGGGATTCTTCCAGCTTCTGTCTTTGCCCTTCTCGGGGCGGAAAAAGAAGCGATCTTTCTTGTCCCGCCAAATGCCCAGTTTCCTGAGCTTTTCGATGAGACAGCGTCGAAGGAGGTGCATAAGTTGGCGAGAGCGAACTTCATCCAGCAGCCATTCGTGCACCGAATGTTTCTCAATGGTCCCTCTGTCGACCACTAACTCAAACGCTGATGGGTTCTGTGAAAGATCGTGAAATGTGTAGATGCGCTTGTCATAGAGAGTAAATGGTGGTGCATTCTTGAGGTGCATACGCACTTCTAGTGGAGTGCGAGCTTCAGTGTCAGCGCTCCATAAGACGGTTGGTCCAAGGGTGACTGGTAACAAGTTCGACAAGATTGTCTCTCGGACTGGATCAGCGCTGCTTGAGTCCTCGGGTTCCGCTCGAAGTGTGCTGTTTGCAATCGGCGTCTTACCTTTACCGCGGGGAATAGGTTGCCCTCGAACAACACGGATTAGTTCCTCAAATGATGCAGCGAACTTCTCGTCGGAGCGAAAATCAAAATACTTCAATGCTTTGAACGGCGCTGGTGCGTCAAGTTGGGTTTTTCCGTCTAAGCCAAGGTCTCGCCGAAGGATGGGTAAAAGTCGCCGGCGAGCATTGATTGGGTCCGTTGCAACGATGTGCGTCCATTCAAAAGATGGCCATGGCGCAGCAGCAAATTCAGGTGACAGGATGCACGCGACAAAACGAGCCGACTTCAACGCGTCATTGATCTTTGCGGTAATGTTGTCACCATATTCGATATCCCACTTGTCAAGAAATACCCGCAGTGGACGCGAGCCGATCTGTCCGTCAATAGTTTCGGCTTCGATCTGCGAACCGAGTTCTTCGACCCATTGTTTGTCAGCGCCATTGTGGCACAGGAAGATGTCATATTCTGGCGTAGTCAAGAAGCTTCCTCGTCACACGTAATTGCTGATTTTCCTTCACTTGTGGGCTCAACCATGAAATCGTCATGAAAAAAATAACGATCGTCATGATTTATGGGACGGCGTCTCAAGCCAATGCCTTTGGCAGCGTCCGGACCGGCCTAGCACAGGCCAATCCGGGCGCGTTTCCAGGGAAAGACCTAGCGAGTTGACGGAGCGTTGCTCAAAGCAGCATCAATCGCGTGGACGAGTTGAGAAACTATTGAATCGCACGCGCTATAGCTGACGCCTTCTACTCTTGGAGAGAAGTCCAGCTGGATAGCCGTGGTACCGCGTTCGGTGGGGCGGACTTGGATTTCCAGAGAGAGAAAGCGATGCAGGCGCTCTTTGCGGGTGTGGATGTTGCCGCGCGCATCGCCCTCGAAGTGCGTGAGTTCGTCGGTGAAGCGAAGGTTCGCCGTTATACGTCCTGATTTAGTATCGGCGGTGACGACGTGCCATTTGTCGCCGTAGTTGTAGGAGACTTCTGCGAGAAAGTCGCGGATTTTTGCGAAGGCGATCTTCGCTGGAATTTTGTATTCGCGCGGCGCCGGGTGAAGGAAGTTTGATCGTTGCTCGCCTGCGAGTTTGAAGATTGGATACGCGGCCAGGATGCCGAGCACCAGCCCTGGCAACATGCCTGCTTCTGGGTTGTGAGTGATTTCGTTGATGACTGCTCCGCTTAGGAGAAATACAAACATGCCTGCTGCTATTGCTACGATGGCCATACGTCGTCGACCTCCGGTGTGTCGTTTTGTGATTGAGAATGTGAGTTGTTGTCTGTGTGCGGGCGATCTTGTTGTGAGGTACGCCCGTTTGAATATCGTTGTCTGCCGCCGCGATCCTTTTTCTTGCGGCTTCTGTTCTCGTCGCCGGTTGTTGTTTTGGCGTCTGGTTCGGCTGTGCTTTGTTCGCCTGTTCTGCGTCGTCGACGAACGTGCTCTGAGATTTCGTGTGCAGCTCGTTCGGGCGGTGGATAAGCCATTGCGTGGTCATACGCATAGGGCGAGGTGAGGGGAAGCTTCAGCGGCTCCTGGACTCTCCCGCCATCGCTGACGGTGACTTCTTCAATTGTCGTTCTCCCCAGCGCCTCGCTCAGTGCCTTAGCTTCCCGAAAGTTCTTCTGCCTGAAGTAAATCTGTGTGGCAGGTTGATCGAAGATTATTTGTGCTTCTTTCTGCGAGTAGATTCTTTCAAGTTGGAAGTAGTTTTGGAACCCGAGGACAAGACTTAACTTTGCCTTTCTCACTATGGACAGAACGTTAGCAATATTCGCTATCTTTCCGAAGTTTGTGAATTCATCGAGGAATAGTGCTGTCGGATATTTCATCGTGGACTTTGTGTCGAGCAAGTAGTCGAGGAGGAAGTTGACCAAGAGTGAGCCAATCAGTTTGCTATCGCGCGACCGGCTTGGCACTGCTATGTAGAAGGTGAACAGTTGGTTTTTCAAGGCATCGAAATCGATGTCGGTCTTCTCAGTCAGCGCAACCAGCTGATCGGTTATCCATGGATTCAATTTAGTCATTAGTCCTGACAGGACCCCGAACCTGAAGTTCTCTGATGTTGATCCAAGCCAGCCTTGAAACTCCATTTGTGCGAGTTCTGAGGGGCTTCTGGCGAGCGTCTGGCTGACTTTCTTTATCCCGGAGAGGAGGAGCCATCTGAGCGCTCCGATGTGACCCGTTTCTGGCTCGCTAGCCGCGGCGTGCAGTATCAGTGAAACGAGTAGTTGTTTCTCTGACCTGTCCCACGTTGGGTCAACACGCGTCTCTTCACCGCTGCCATTCATGATGATCAGGTCGGCTATCTTTTCGGCTTCTCTTGCCTTTTCTAGCTGTGGTGCCATCCTTACCCGGTCAACAGGGTTGATGCGAGTGGATGACATATCAGCTGGATTGAACGAGTAGATTCGATGTCCTGCCTGTTTCCGCCATCCAGATGTTAGCGTGTATAACTCGCCTGGCTCGTAACCTGGTGTCGCCTCGGTGACGATCATGTCGGTGCCGGTTCGTTCGATTAGGTTCGGGATGAAAAATCCCCTCGACTTTCCGACACCGGTGCGACCGCATACAATTGCGTGCGCGTTTGTCACCAGCTCCGGTATCGAGATGTACTCTCCTTTCTGTGTTTTGCCGATGATTAATCGAGTTGCTTCTGGCTTAGCTGCTATATATCCGGCTTTGCGCATTCCTTGCTCGTCACCCCAGGAAGCGCCTCCATGGATTGTTGATTTCGCTTTGGTGGTCGAAACATGTTTTGCGCGTCGAGCGTCTTCCTGCAGTCGCGAGATGATCTGTCTGCATCTCTGCCGGCAGTCCTCCTCACTGCCACCACCTTTTCTCTCTGAGATTTCCACCTCCACGAGCGAATTACCTGTTGATGTCTCTGACCATCTGAGCACCACTCTATATTCATGGCGCCACCAATCGCTCCCGACCTGCTCATCAAGTCTCTCGACTGCCAAGATTTGATCGAGCTGCTTGATTGCTCTTGAAACTATGTATCCGATCCTGTCCAGCACATTAACTGCAAGGACAGGCAATTCCTTTGGCGTCGTGTCAACGATGCCAACATCGCGTGCTGTTGTTTGCATTCTGTTTTACTCCATGAAATCAAGATCGCGGTCGCGCTTTTCTTTCTGTTTTTCGCGGTCTTTACGCGCATCTTTGCGAATGTTTTTGTTGTCTTCGATTGCTTCATCGATTTTGTCGATGGTTTCTTCGTCTGAAGCTTTATGATCTGGGTTGTTGCGTTCTCGTTGCTTAGCTTCTACATCCCGCTTCGCATCTTCGAGGTCGTCGCGATTCTCCTTGAGCCTGTCGCGCTGGTCGGTGAGCGGTATCATCCGCACAATCTCGGCGGCGATTGCGGCTTCG
>CAJCHQ010000867.1 GCA_903970295.1 Bryobacterales bacterium | reverse complement strand
CACCGGCAAGCTGATCAAAACCGCCGAACAGTAAGAGAGAGCCAACTCTTTTTTATTTGATTGCCACCATATCTGGTTAGTCAAGTCGAAGCTCCTAGTCAACCGGCCCGGTCAAGAGCTTTGGGCATACTTTACATTCTTTGTGGATGTGAGACACTTGCTGGCACTGCTGGGTAAGTCAATTGAGTAAAGCGCAAGTTGTTTTCGGTCAGGTTCGTGAGGACTCCAAAGTAGAATGCAGTCTCTTGAGAAGACTGCCTGATAATGCCTCAGCCCTCGTCGTAGCGTCCGGCGGTGATACTGCCCTTTCTCTCTTAACTTTAGGAAACTCCAATGTCACAGCCGTCGACACCAACCCGGCTCAAATATATTTGACTGAATTGAAAACAAAAGCACTGCAGATGCCAGATTTCGAACTGGCTCGACGCAGCTTCTATACGGCTGCACCAGGTCTGCCTTCGCGCTTAAAAAGCGAATTGTCCGATCAATGTTTCCAATTCTGGCAAGCTAATCAAAATTGCTTAGAGCACGGCTTGAATAACTCAGGTGTGGTCGATCAGAAGTTGCGAAAGCTGATGAATTTGTTTTTTCTTCTCGTTAACAACAGAGAAAAAACTAAAGTGATGTTGACCCAGACGAATATCAAAGCGCAACAAAATTTTTATCAGCAAGAATTTAGTAATTGGCGCTGGAAACTCGCTTTAAAGAAAGCTTTCAAGAAGAATCTTCTCGCTATTATTTATGGTGGCGACATCAAATCTTTGCCGCCGAACTTTGCTGAAACAATGGTCGCCAAAGTCGAGAGAATGTTCACGACTTTTCCCACGGCCTATAACGGCTTTCTCTGGCAAACATTTTTGGGCGACTATCCAGAAAATGAAGAAGCATTACCACCCTATTTGCAAAAGGGAAATCGGCAAATGCTGCAATTCGGTATGAGTCGATTCCACTGGCAAAATATCGATGCGGTCAGTTATCTGAAAGAGCAGCTGCCCAACTCGATCGACTTTTTTGCTCTGTCCAATATTTTGGAAACTTCAAAACCGGAATATATTCAACAACTCGCCAACGAGATAGCTCGCGTGGCCCGCGCTGGCGGGCTGGTTTGTGCGCGGTTTATTTGTGCGCAGCCCAACCCACTATTCAAGGACGAAAGAGATCGCTTGATTTTCGACAAGAAAATGAGCGACGAGCTCGAGCAAGTCGATCAAAGTTGTTTCAGTAGCTTCTTTCAAATTTACAGAATCAGGTGAATGATGACGAGGAGGATGCTGGCTCTGTTTGGACGCCTCGCAAGTAGCCTTGTTTCAATTGCTAGCGCTCTTTTTCTAATCAGTGCTTGCGGTCAACAAAACGGTCAGCAAAACGAGAATCAATTAGCCGGGCAAGCGAATAGCCCTGGCAACGAGCAAAGCAAAAAGAAACCGATTACGATCGCCCAATTCGGTCACGTCTTTCTCTATATGCCGCTCTATGTGGCAGTCGACCGCGGCTTCTTTAAAGAGGAAGGACTGGATGTAACCTTGGTCAGTACGGGTGGCGACGAAAAAACATTCACGGCCGTCACCGCCGGCGATGCGCAATTCGGAGTTGCCGATCCGGTATTCGCAGCCATCGCCAGAGAGCGTGGACAGGGCGGCAAGGTTGTAGCACAGATTGTGGGCGGCACGCCTTTCTGGCTGGTCACATACGAATCGAAACTGAAACCGATTACTGACGCCAGCCAGTTGAGCGGATTAAAAATCGCCGCTTACACTGCTCCATCGACATGTTATGCGGTGACCAAACAACTGATACAAAACGGCGGTAAAGCCGTGAAAGCCCAGATCGTACAGGGTGCTTTCGGCAGCCTTCAGGCCATGCTCAAGTCGGACCAAGCCGATGCCGCTATGGAGATAGAACCAGTAGTCTCTACGGCGCTCGCCAATGGTGGTCATGTGATTTACTCACCAGCCGCTCAACAAAAGGCTTTTGCCTTTACAGGGCTGACTGTTTCGGATCAATTCTGCCAGCAACATCCAGATCTGATCCAACATGCTGTCAACGCCATTACCAAAGCGATGCACTACATTCAGTCAGACAGTCAAGGCACGCTGGCGGTAGCAAAAAAAGAATTTCCCGAGACAGACCCAAAAATTATTATCGCCGCTCTCACCCGCATGAAAGAAGGTGGCACCACCCCGAAAAATCCGTTGTTGGCAAAAGACGCCTGGGACAACGCCATCGCCTTGCGTAAAGAATTAGGCGATATCAAGGAATCAGGGTCATATGCCGACAATGTCGATATGACTTTCGCCAACAAATCTCTGAATAGATGAAAATATGAATTTCAACAGCAAGGTCAACGATCCGGTATTGACAGTGCGCGGTTTGAGTTTTAGCTACTCCGCCAAACAGCCGCCGGTGTTGCAAAACCTCTCGCTGACCGTCCATCAAGGAGAGATAGTAAGCATTCTCGGTGCCAGCGGCTGCGGCAAAACCACTCTTCTCAATTTAATCGCCGGTCTGTTAGGACAATACGAGGGCGAAATCAAATTATCTACCGATAGACAGCACCTGATTGGCAATTCAGATAAGATCGATAATCAGGCCACGACCAGCCCTCGGAAAGCGCCAATCGGCTACATCTTTCAGCAAGATGCATTGCTGCCCTGGCGCACGGTCGAAGGCAATTTGTCTCTGGCTAGAGATCTAAAGCGCATGAAAGACGGAGACGGCTTCAAAAGTCGCGCCAAAGAGTATTTGAAGAAGTTTCAATTGAGTGAGGATGTTTTGACAAAATATCCCGGTCAGCTTTCCGGTGGCATGCGTCAAAGAGTGAGCATCATGCAAGCATTGATGTTCGAGCCTCAATTATTGCTTTTGGATGAGCCATTTTCCGCTCTCGATTTCTATACAAAGATCAGCCTGGAGACAGAGTTTTGCGCTCTCGTCAAAAGCGAAAAACAGAGCGCTATCCTGGTCACCCACGACATCGACGAGGCGATCGCCATGTCTGACCGAGTGATTATCATGGATCGACACGGCAATCTCTTAGGCGAATACCCAATCGATTTAAACGAAGGTCCAATTCGTGTTCCAGAAGCGGTGCGGGGCACGCCCGCATTCGCTCATCTCTATAAACTGATCTGGTCCGAACTAAAAGCAATCATCGCCCAATGAAAAAGAATTCGCTGAATGGCAAAGCCTTCATGCTCGGACTGTATCTAGCCCCACTTTTGGTGTTTGTGGCGATTTGGCAGCTGTTGACGGCAACAGATTCGAAAAGACAGTTTATATTTTCCAGTCCCACCCTGGTCTGGACAGCAATGTGCCGTTTAACAGCCAGCGGTGAACTGGCCGCCAATTGCGGCATAACGCTTTCTGAAGCACTGCTCGGATTTGTCATTGGCACAAGTGCCGGAGCCGTGATTGGTCTTTTCCTCTGGGCATCGCCCCTGACTGCGAAGATCGCCCGCCCATACATTACAGCCCTGGCTTCAGTGCCGATATTTGCTTTGACTCCAATCATCATTGTCTGGTTTGGTATCGGTATTGCTTCCAAGATCGCTTTAGCAAGTATTTCAACGGCCGCAGTGGCAGTGGTTCAGGCTTATCAGGGAGCCACTTCAGTCAGTCCCCTCCATTTGCGACTGCTGAAAGTGGCCGGTGCCACAAGAGCACAGGTCATGCGTATTGCGGTCATCCCATCTTCTTTAATATGGGTGACCAATGCCATGAAATTGAATATCGGACTGGCACTACTTGGTGCTTTTATCGGTGAGTTTATTTCATCAGAGCGAGGGCTGGGCTACATGATCGTCAAAGCTTCAGGTCTCTACGATATGGCGACAGTTTTTGTAGGGGTGCTCGCGCTGGTTTTGATCGCCCTCTTACTGACCAACCTTGTCGAGCGCCTGGAGCGCAGATTGTTGCGCTGGAGAGATTCAGACGACCGAGCGGACGTGAGCGGAACCTAAGCCCCCTACCTACGTCAGTGAAAAAAAATCTACAGGAGTGAGAGCAATGATTAAGACGGCAGTAGGGTATTTGGCAGTCGCCGCAGCACTAATGGCATGGTCACCGGCGATAGCCCAACAGGAATCCTCCACCACGGAGACTACCCAGACAGTATCTTCACCGCCTGCCGCGCCAGTCGTGCTTGACAGTTACATGAAGCCGGTTGTGACCAGAACCAAAGAGACCACTGACAAAGAAGGCAATGTCTCCAAAGACACAGCGCCATTGATCATGGAGCGTCACGAACAAGTGGCTATTCCCGGACAGGAAACGCATGTGACCACAGTTAAAGAAGAAAATCGCAGTGCTACGGTAGGGCCAAAGACGATGACTGTCGTCCATCACACACCAGTGCACCACACACATGTCGCCTACCGACCGCGACCAGTGCACCACGGAGCATACAAACCAGCAAAACAACATTTGGCAGTAACTACCAGGAGTGCTAAAACCGAGAACGTCAGCCGCACCGTAATCAGCGAACAAACAATTCAAACTCCAACAACAGTAATTGAGCGTAAAGACCCCGCTCTAGATCGCGAATAACAGGATCGATCGAGACATTGCATCGGCGGTTCCGTCCCAGTAAACT
>CAJCHQ010000866.1 GCA_903970295.1 Bryobacterales bacterium | reverse complement strand
GGCTTGGATCCATCTTATCTAGCATCGGCTATCGCCACTCACAGCTATGACTCAGGCAACCCAAGTATTATGCATCAGTTGCAACAAGCGACATATGCTGATCCAGATTCGATTCGCAGCACCGCTCATTACACTCAGTTTAATTTCGGCGAGCAACCCGAAACAACCACCCAGAGCCAGCAGGCTATGCAGCCACAGCCGATTGCCACTGATAGAAACAGTGTGGCTAGCATCATTGGTGCGGCAGCGGCAGCCGCGTCTACTTCGGTAAATGCGAACACACCACCGCTGCCGTCTACCATGGCAGTAGTGCCCGCCGTCCCCGTCAGATCGATGCAATCGAATCTAAACACAGCGAACCCTAAAGCGCCGCCAACTCCGTCGCAGAACAGTGTAAAAATCTTGGCGGCCGGTTTAGCGAAAACACAACCGCGCTCAGCAAAACCTCAGGGACAGGGATTCAGCATTCGCCGCATTGAGCCCAAAAAGGCTGCCGAACTGAAGCCAAACAATCCGCTCGCGAGCAATGTTCTCGCCAAGGAAGGTACCGAGAGCAACGATACACATGATTCTGTGCCCGTTGAGCAATACACGTCTCTGGAAGACCAGATGAAGGACACCGCTGCTCAGAGCAACAAGCCAACCAGGTCTTTGAACGAAGTTCTTGCAGCGGCTGGAACTTGCAGATCGGATGATCCACACGAAGCTCTATCCAATGCGCACGTAAATTACGGTGTAGTGGCGCAACTGCTTCACGAAGGCAAAATTGGGCAAGTCAGAGAAGCCTTCACGCAGATCGCCGAACAGCTAGACAAACTGGACAAAAATTCTGAATCTCTAGAAGTATTGAAAAACTTCGAGCAGATCCTGAATCAATATCATTTGACTGAGCAGTCCGAAAAGATTGCTGGTATGTTAGCCGAGCGGAGCGAACAAACGAGTTGGAACAATCTCATTGAATGGTGATGTTAGCGTTGCCCGTTGCGACAGCTCTTGTGCTACCTACGACTAGCAATGTAGACTTAGTTCATTAGATCTAGTCCACAGCGAGCCATGCAAATCTACAACATCCACGACGCTAAAACACAGCTCTCCAAATTAGTCGAGATGGCGGCCAGAGGCGAATCGTTCATCATCGCCAAGTCCGGCAAGCCAATGGTGAAGGTAATCGCACTCGACACACCGGAATCGTCACAAATGCGAAGATTTGGGTTCATGGCAGGTCAGATCAAGGTGCCGGACGACTTTAACACGATAGGCGCGAGCGAAATTCAGGAGCTGTTCGAGGGGGAGGCGTGAGGCTGCTGCTGGACACGCACCTACTGCTTTGGGCTGCGGAAAGTATTGAGCGCGTACCGGCAGGTGCTCGAGTGCTGATGGTGAACCAGGAAAACGAACTTCTTTTCAGTGTGGCGAGCATATGGGAAATCGCGATCAAGCGCGCACTGAAGAGTGCCGATTTTCAGGTCGATGCACGCATGTTGCGCCGTGGACTCCTCGACAACGGATACCGCGAACTTTCGATACTCAGCGAGCATGTGGTTGCAATCGATGTCTTAGCACCGATCCACAAAGACCCGTTCGACAGACTGCTGGTTGCGCAAGCAATGGTCGAGGGGATCACACTTTTAACCAATGACGCTATCGTGGCTCAGTATAAAGGTCCTGTAAGGCTGGCTAAATAACCATTGTTATCGCCGAAGCTATGGACCGCGATCGCGTTTAGACTTATCTTTCGGCGATACATCTGTCTTCGAGGAGTATGGTAGATGTTTCGTTCAGTTGTTTCGAGGCCCTGAGCCTTGAACGACCAAACTTGAACGCGCACACTCTAGCGAACTGCGCCCACAGAAGCGCCTGGAATGTCCTGCCTTGATTGGCAAAAGTTGGTGTAGGCATCTTTGTAAGTAGCGGGCTGAATCCCAAGTCGACGGACTTCTTCAAATGTTTGCCGCAACATTTGCATATCCGGATCGAATCGATTTAATGACCAGGGGTGCCAGATAAAGCTTACAAAAGGAAGGTCCTGCTTTAAAGCTTCCTGGAGAAAAATAGCATTGATAGCGGTTTCTTCTGAAGGTTGGCTGATGGGCTTTAGAGGCACGGCACCATCTGGAAAAGGCGATGGATAGGCCAGAATCCGATACGGCTTTTCGTCAACCAGGTTGTGTCCTTTGAGTAAATTTTCGTGCCAGCCGTGTCCTGGCAATTCAACCAGATCTGTGTACCCTTCATTCTCGTAGGTATACGGCTTGGATAGAGTCGCTGGCACCGTATAATCAGGTCCCCAAAGCTGTGATGAAACGTATTTGTATCCAGCTTTTGAGACATGATCAATCAATTCGACATCACCCTGTAGACCGTCGGCAAAACCATATGCTGGACGAAATCCGATGCATTCGCGCTCAAAGGTCTGCTCGACAATTTCTTTGCTTTGGCTTACTTCCATAGCTCTGAGGTCCTTGTCGATAGGATCAAAGCTGAATGGATGAGGGCGCAATACGTAGTGACTGACGGTGTGAGATGCGAATTCAAACTCACGGACATCGCCTAGTAAGGCTCTGTATGCGGCTCCTGACTCGCGCAAGCGATTGCCGACAAAGAAGAATGTAGCAGGAAAGCCAAACTCTTCATGGACCGCTCTAATTTTCTTGCAGGCTTCCAGACATCCGGGTTCTTCAGTATCGTAAGCAGCTATGTATTGCATGGGCTGTCTCCAGCAAGGGGATGGACCGAATGTGGTATCAACATGTCAACCATGGTTCCACCCACTCGTGACTGAGAAGCGTTTAGGATAAAGCACAAGCTGATTAGGTGTCTAGGAAAATCGACTTACATTTTGGCCAGGAGCTAGCTTGCAACCGCAATACTTGTGCTATCAACCCCAGCCATCTAGACTTAGTTTAGTCAGACCTAGTCCGCAAAAGGCATCTATGCGAACCGACAACATCCACGACGCCAAAACATGCTCTCCAAATTAGTCGAGATGGCAGCCTCTAACCGGACCGCACTCGCGTTTAGACTTCTCTTTTTTGTCGCAATTACAGCTTTGACGTCTCGAATCGCGACCGCGGCGCCTAGCACAGAATTTACTGCTGGTTTAAAAGCCTATGGCTTGCGTGATTACCGAACGGCCGCCGAGTGTTTCGAAAAATGCACCAGTCGTGGCGATACATCTGCATCGACACTTTTGTATTTAGGTAACGCATACACCGGTCTGGGCGACCGGAACAGAGCAAAACGAAATTACTACGCCGTTATTCAAAAGTATCCGAATAGCGCCGAGTCACCAGCTGCCACCAGGTTAAACGCCTAGCAGGCGCTTCTTTTTGACCATTTAATCTTAGCTGTATGTACTGATAGATGCAATTGATCTGCCTCTATATGTGGTGGCGCCGATCGGTATATACAAACGACGCCCCATCTTTACACAATTCAAAATGCCTCCCATAATGCAATTGTCAAAACCTAGAAAGTCTGGCTTTTATGGGCGATCCTGCCGTTGATATAGAGAAAGATCCCTTGGCAATCGAGGGGCTGGAAGAAGTTTTTACTCAGGACGGTCCAGACGAGAATTTTCAAAAAAATAGTTCAGTCCAGTACTTACCTGAGGATAGTCCCGGTTCAGTCCTGGACAGTTCTGCGCGATTAGTGCACCCAATATCCGTTGAGGACGCTGCCGGCATTCTCAACATTTCAACGAATGCGATTTGTAAGCGTCTGCGGAAAGGTAGTCTGGTGGGCGTGAAGATTCCCGGCAAGTTTAAGGACGAATGGCTCGTCGAAGGCGCTGGGCTCATTGAAGTTCTCAAAGTCGATTTCGACAAAGTCCAGGACAGTCCCGAGGAATTTAGCGACGACAGGAGCTCAGTCCAGGACCAAACCGAGATCAGTCCCGGTTCAGTCCAGAACAGTCCTGAGCCGTCGGTCACACGTCTTTTAGACTTGGTTGAGAAGCAGGCAGCAAAGCTAGAAGCTGCAGCTGGACAAATTGGCTATCTGCAAGCGCAACTGGAGTCTCAGGCATTACTCAACGCAGAAAAAGAAAATCAAATCAAACTGCTAACAGACAGCCAGCTTAAGCACGGAGCATGGTCGCGATTCTGGGGCTGGTTCACTGGCGTCGGTCGCTGAGTTGACTATTCGGTGCAAGGAGCCTGCGCGATGTCGCGTTGAGCAACCACGTTGCGAGTAAGCCCCCACCAGCGATGGACGGATAGCGGCTTGCCGCGTACCGGTACACCGCACATCCTGCCTTCAGAATCTCATGCACTGTTATGCAATCTTCCACAAACTTCCACAAACTTCAGCCAACTCATTCCGAGCGAGCAATACGGCAGTTACTTGGCACTAGATTGCATCAGTCGGCACAAGTAGGCTTACCGCGTCAGATAAATCTGGCCGCAGGCGATATCACCACCGGTAGTACTACCCCAAAAATGGTTATTGAGAATCTGGCTGCGCCGGCGGAAAACACCGAATCGTGAAAACGCCAACCAGTTCAGGATCTCGGACGCCCTGGGCGACGAAATGAAACATACCAATCATTCTAAGACACTCGAACGCGAAGCGCGTTCGTCGCGTCAGCGAACGACCGTCCGTGCCAACCCTGGCACGGATTCACTTATCATTATCTGTCGGATTGAACGTGCAAGCGGCGTTAATTCGCGCCAGCCAATTATGCCGGCGGGACGTCTCGCCGGTTTCCTTTCACAATGATTATCTGTCGGACGGAGCGGCGTAGCCGCCGTAAATCGCGACAGCGAATTACTCCCGCTGCCCACAGCCCAACGAACGTATGTCACTCCAAAGGGTAATTACTAGCCGCGCTAACACCGCACAGCACCCCATTTTCTGAATACTTAGCAGAGGAAAATAAAGGAAATCGGTATGGCGTGAGTCGCGCCATTCACCGAAAATAAGCTTTTGCTCAGATACATTGTTTTCGTTAGCAATGCAACAAATCTTTGTAGCTAAGCCGCAGAGCCAGTTGCTAGCTTGACGCGTCGCATCGACTCTTCCAAAAACAGTCAAACAACTAACCAGCAACGGTTTTCATCGCAAGTTAGGCCCTTCCAACAAAGCTCATTTGCTTTGCGCGAAGTGCTGTCTGGCTGGAATTGGCAACGTATTGCGGCAAATCAAAGCACCCTCTAGGAGAAGGAAATGAAACGACTATTCTCACTCTTCAGCCCCAAATCAACCACCTCTAGGAACTTACAGATGAAACGACTACTCTCAGTCTTCAGCCTGGCCGCAATGCTGCTGCTTGGGCTTGCCATTCCACATGCTGCCTTAGCGGCTTCCTACACCTGTGATGGAGGAAGCAATCCTGTCCCCGGCAGTGTCAGCGGCGATGCCGACATTAGCGCATCAGGTGCATGCACAATCGGGCATGACGTGAGCGCCACTGGCCACATCTATCTAACCGCAGGTGGGGTGGTCAATACGCAAAATCTAACAGCCGGCACTGACGTTAATCTGACCACAAGCTCGGGCAATCTCACAACTTTGGGAGTGACGAGCGGCGGCTCCAACGACTTGATTATCGGTGGCGTTGCAGATATTTCGACGGCGGCGATTTCGGCCGGTGGCAACGTCCAGGTCGCTACAACCGGTGGAAAAATCAATACTTCTGCGGCTGTCAACTCTAACCAGGGTCGCAACAACGGAAATATCATTTTGAGAGCGACCGGCAATGTCTCCGTAACTGGCAATATCAACACAAACGGCGGCGCAAGCTACGGCGGTATAGAGATTGAGGCAAACACATCTGGTGGCAGCACGCTCTTCACTATTGGAGCAGCTTCATCAAATGGTGTCAGCGGCAATATCATCACCAGCAATACGACTGGCGGCGGGACGCAGAACAATTTTATCCACGGCGGCGTGTACATCGAGAATGGAACTGCAGCTTCGACTGGTGGTATTACCATCACGTCTATGAGCAACCTGCAAGTGACTTCCACACAAGGCCGGTCAGGCTTTGTGGACTTGGATGCTAAAAACGGCGTGATCACTTTGCCGACCGGCACTCTCAATGCCAATGGAGGAACCGGAGGGGCGGGCGTGATCTGTTTGTTGGCCAAAACTGTAACAACGGTGAACGGCACAATACTATCTGCGACGCAGACCTCAACTACGGGCACCTATCACGGCGTGGTCATTGCAGCACAGACTGTCAACGTTGCTGGCTCATCAGGGTTAGCAATTCACGCCGATGGAGCCGGGGTTTCGGGCGTTAGTAATTCTGCATATGCGAATGTGGCTCCACAAGGTGCAGTAACGGTTTCGAGCAATGAGGACCTGCACAATCTCCTGATCACACAGTCATCGACGAACTTTGCAATGAATGCACCGGTGACGATTGCTGGCTCGTCGGGCGCATTCACAGTGACGGCTAACGGCAACGATGCTGAAGCTGCGGTTACTGGGTATCCGATTGCCTTCAATAATGGTGCGGTAACGCTGACCTCGAAGGGCAATACTGATCACCAGGTGCAAATCTACTACGGTGGTTCCTTTACCGGCACCACTGGGCTGACGATGGCCGGCAATGGTACTGTGACGCTCGACGCAAGTGGACTCGCTAGCGGCAATCCCGGTGGCACGGTGCAGATTTTCGTCGACAAAACGACAATCTCCGCTCCATCCTTTATCATCCATGCGGACGGAAACGGCAGTACCGCCAACGCCGGAACGGTCAATTTCCAGCCAAGTGTATTAACGCAACTGTCGTCTGCCACCACTACTGTGACTGCCAATGGTGTGAGCGGAACCGTGAACTTCACGCCAAACGGTGCAGCTACAATTTCCTCCACGACTCTCAACATTAACGCCAATGCGCCTTCTGGCACCACAAGCAACGCAGGGACTGTCAAATTTCAGCCCAACGGCGCCGCGAGCATCTCATCCGCAACATCCTTCAATATCACTGCGAACGGTGTGTCGGGGACCGTCAACTTTAGTCCCGCCGGCGCTACGACAATCTCGGCTAAAGCTTTCACCGTCACGGCGAATGGTCCAACAGGCGCTAGCGGAAACGGAGGATACGTTACTTTTCAGCCAGGTTCAGGCACGGCAGCTACATCTATTACCTCCACCACATTCTCCATCACGGCGAATGCAGGTACTACAGGCGGCGCTGCTCAAACTATCAACTTTTACACGAGCTCACTCACAGTGGGATCGTCAACCATAGGCACCCTCACAGCCAACGGTCCCAGCTCAGGTACCGGAAACGGTGGTACGGTTACGCTTGCTCCTGGTATGGCAACTTTGGCCCTCGGCACGGCTGGTGGTCAATTTGCTTTGTCAGCAACAGGCGGAAGTACCGGTGGCAATGGTGGATCGGTAACTGCCAATCCTTATCCTGGTAACATCACCGTTAACAGCTCACAGGCTATCAATGTGTCGGTTCTAGGACCTACTGGGAATGGTGGTTCTATCGATCTTATCGGCAATCCAGATGTTACCTTCGTGGGTACAGGTCTGGCTCTTAGTGCAAATGGTGGAAGCACGTCAGGCAACGGTGGGCAGATTCACATTCTTGGACAAGGGACGCTAACGATTGGCACTGGAGCAAATGCTGTCGCTCTCTCTGCAAACGCTCCGGGCACTGCTAACACAAGCGCTAACCAGGCA
>CAJCHQ010000865.1 GCA_903970295.1 Bryobacterales bacterium | reverse complement strand
TTTTTTGTTTGCGGCGGCATGTTCGGACAGCCAGCTCTCAGTGAAGAGGCGACTGTCACCGCTCCGCCCAAGAGTCTCAGAGCACAACCTGCAGCAGAAGCCGGATCGGGAGCTGCTTCAGATATTGTTACTGACGCTCTCGTCGATGAATTGAAACGCTCGACTGCCGATCTCCATATCAATCCATATCCGGCTCCATACTTTGTCTCCTTCACTGTCAAAGAAATCGAAGAGCGTGCGTGCTCATCTGTGCTTGGTTCCAAAACAGAAATGCAAAACAAGCGCGATCGATTGATTACTCCAATTGTTAGAATCGGCGATGCCAACCTCGATAGCTCCGGGACTTCCGGAAATCCAGCCTATTCAGCCGCCATCACCTGCGATGACAACTACACGGCCACTCGCAGAACGACATGGTTGGCGACAGATTATGCCTACAAACGTGCAATCACTAATTACGAGTGGAAAAAAGCGTATTTGACAGCCAATAACGTTCAGGACCGTTTGCCCGACATGAGCCAGGAGAAGCCGGTCAACTCGGTAGGCGAAGTGCACCATCCAACCATCGACGAAAACAGTTGGTGCGAAACCGTGCAAAAGCTTTCAGCGATTTTCAAAGATTATCCAAATCTGCAGAAATCGAAAGCCTCGTTCATCACGCGGATAGTCAACAGATGGTACGTCAACAGTGAAGGAACTCGACTGCGTGACTCGAGAGCGATATTTGCCCTTAAGATTTGGGCCACTGCCCAAGCACCGGATGGCATGCCAATTACAGATTACGAAGTGGCGGCAGCGAACAAAGAAGAAGAACTTCCCTCGTACGATCAACTGAAAGAAATGACTGAAGCTCTGGCTAAGCGCATGACGGAACTGCGTCTAGCCCCTAAGGGCGAAGAATACTGCGGGCCGGTTTTGCTTGAAGGACAGGGCGCCGCCGAATTTTTCTCGCAAGTGCTTTCGCCGAATTTTGGTCTGGCTGAAGACTACATTGGTTCTGAACGGTGGCGCAATCCTTTTAAAAATGCCATCGGTCGACGCGTTTTGCCGAAAACTATCAACGTCGTGGATAATCCCCGATTGAAAGAATTTCAGGGTAAACCTTTAATTGGCTCGTATGAATACGACGACGACGGTATGCCGAGCGAAAAGGTGCATTTGGTGGAGAAGGGCATTCTCAAAGCTTTCTGCCAGAGCCGCATACCGACCCGTCATTTCAACCACAGCAACGGCCATTCACTCGGCGGACACGGCGTGCCGAGCATTCTGGAATTGAGCAGCGACAAGCCGGCATCTCAAGCCGAGATGAAACAGCAAATCACTGAACTGGCCAAAGATGCCGGTCTGGATTACATACTTGTGATCAAGCGGCTCACAGACAATTACCTGTTCAACGAATATCCCTCGCCCGGCGGTGGGCTCGAGCGAAGACCATACGCGACACCTTCATATTCGCGCCAACCCAGTGATCCAGTGCTCGCCTATCGGCAATACGTGGCCGACGGACATCGCGAATTAGTGCGCGGTCTTGAATTCAAATATGTTTCCTTGCGCTCCTTCAAAGACATTCAGGCCGTCGGCTCCGATCCAGCTCCATACATTGTCGAACCGAACGACTACGTACCCAGAGCTGTAATCACGCCATCGTATTTAATCGGAGAACTCGAACTGTCGCCGGTTAAGCCCGAATATTCGACGCCTCCAGCGTTGTCCAGTCCTCTCGCCGGCGTCGCCGATAATGATAAGGTTAATGCATCGGTAAATCCGGCGCCCAATATTCCGGTCAATGCGCAAAAAGCTAAGGCGAATTAGCTATGCTTGAAAGCTCGCATCCAGCTATCAAATTGAACTATCTGGATCGAGTTTCTAGGGCGAGGTGGAAAAAGCTCCTGGTCGCCGTGTGGTGTCTGTCTGTCTTGATTGGAAGTCAAGTCGCAGCCAGCGAAAACGCACCACACAAGACTTTGCGTCTTGTGCAAAAGCATTACTTCTTCGGTACGACTGAACTGCTCATTGCCAAGGATGCCGTACGGATTGAGAACCTGGCAAACTTGCGCTTTATCATTGTCTCTAAAGCACCAAAATGGGATGTGGTGGTCTTCCGAAACGACGATAAAACTTTCTTCTCGGAGAGTTTGAGCAAATACGAGGAAAACGGACTCGTCTCGGACTTGCTGGTGACGAAGAGGGATCGAGTCATTGACGGAAACAAGAAGCCGTTTAATACGACATTCAAAAATATCGCCGTATGCAAACGCCTATCCGGATCCCAATTGATTCAATATTTGCCGATTAAAGGTTTAACCAGCCCGCAAGTTGAAGCAATTATCTACGCCACATATAAGTTGCCCACAGAGCACGCAATTCCCCTGAACATGATGGAAACTGCCTCTGGTAAGGATTGGTTGACAGGAATGGATGAAAGCGGTCGTCGCCGAATTCAGCTCAAAACCAGCGAGTGTGAATTTGTCACAACCAACGCCGACCGATTTGAGGTACCAAATGGATACCGCAAAATAGCAACGATCGCAGACGCGGTATCCGGGTCGCGCGGTCGGCGAGCAGGCGATGCTTTCGGGCCAATGTTCGATGATGGCTTGAAGAGCAAGTGACAACTGTCGACTCAAGCATGTTGCAGATATCTGACCATTTGCGTGTATTCGTTGAGATCGGCTGAAGTTTGCTGCAGGTCCAATCCATCAGCGTAGACATGCACTAATGGCTCGACGGCATCAGGCAAAACCAGAATCCAGTGTTCCGGCCGCGTCTGAATTTTCACTCCATCCAATAATTCCATCGGCCGATCGTGGTGTTTCTCGACCAGCAATCGCATCACCCGACCTTTACGTTCCCACGGACAATGCACTGAATCGACTTGATAGATCAGCTGCGGCAATTCAGACACTGCCTGGTGCAAAGAGCGACCTTGATAGGTGAGATGCTCCAATACTTGTCCGACCGCGAACATAGCATCGTATCCATTTTGGAACTCGGGGAAGATGAAGCAACCGTTAGCCGAGCCGCCCAAAACCGCCCCCTGCAATTTGGCAGTGGTTGAACCGATTTCCGTTTCGGAAGCTTTGCAGCGCACGACCTTGCAGTTATAACGGGCGGCAATGCGCTCGATCACCGAACTGGCGTTGACCGGCACAACAATGGAACGCCCCGGTTTGTCGCGCAAAATGATATCGGCGACGACGGCTAATAATAATTCGCCGCGAATGATTTGTCCGGTTTCGTCGACCAAGGTCATTTGCTCGCCGTTGCGACCGATTTGTGCGCCCAGTTCGGCATTCAAAGCTCGCACAACGTCAGCGAGCTGCTTACGCATCGCGATGCGCTCTTCTTGTCGGGGCGGAGCATTGCGAATGGATGAATTGAGGACAACTGTTTCGATACCCACTTGCCCCAACAAATCGGGCAAGATCACGCTGGTTTCAGCCATGGCATAGTCGATCACGACTTTGGGTGCCTGAGTAGCCAAGCCACCGGATTTGGTGACACGAGTGTAATTAGATCCGGGCACGATACAGAACGGAATTTTGTCTTCCTCGAACACCTGACCTTTGATGTGTTTGAGAAATTCGTCCATGTAATATTCACGGACGCGGCTAGGAAAGCTGATATTGCCGACATCCCCAGAGAGGACACGAGGGAAATCCTCCTTGAAAAAAGTGGTTTCAATTTTTCTTTCCATCGCCTTCGTTATAGCGATACCTTCACTATCGAAAAATTCAATTGTGATTTTCTCCGGTTCTCTCTGCGAAACCCTCACATGCACGAGCCCACTTGCGCGCTGAGTTTTGA
>CAJCHQ010000864.1 GCA_903970295.1 Bryobacterales bacterium | reverse complement strand
TGGGAAATTGTTGTCGTAGGAGCCGGGCCCGCCGGCGCACTCGCCGCGCGAGAACTAGCTAGATCCGGCAAAGAGGTGCTTCTTGTAGACAAAGCAGCATTTCCCCGTTACAAAGTCTGCGGCTGTTGTTTGAGTAGCACTGCCGTCTCGATTCTCCAACAATGCCAGTTGCAAGATATTTTACCAGCACTAAATGCAGTACCACTGAAAGAACTGCGCTTGTTCGCCCGCAATAATTCAGCCAGCATCTCTCTCAGCTCAGGCTTTGCTCTCTCGCGTCAGGGCCTTGATTCTGCGCTCGTTCGAGCGGCAATCGAGGGCGGTGCGCAGTTCTCTCCACAGACCTCAGCTTATCTGGGCGACATCGTCTTTGACAAACGCTCAGTTCAACTAGTGCAGGACCAACATTCCGCACAGATACTGGCCTCGCAAGTCATTTTAGCGGATGGGCTCAATGGCAGCGCCTTGAAGAAATTGAAGTTGCTGCCGCTGCAACCAGCTACCAATTCGCGCATTGGTTCAGGCGCAATTGTCAGCACATTCGCTCGCGATTTCTATACTGTCGGCACAATCTTCATGTGCTGCGACAAAGGCGGCTACGTTGGCTTGGTGCGACTGGAGAATGGTCTTCTGGATATCGCTGCGGCTTTCGATCCGGAATTCGTTAGACAGCAGGGCGGGGCTGGGCGGGCTGCTGACCAGATTATGAAAGCATCAGCTTTGCCCAACATTCCTAATCTCCCCGAATTAGAATGGCATGGCACTCCGCCTTTGACCAGACATCGCCAAGTGGCAGCCGACCGAATCTTCGTGATTGGCGACTCGGCTTCCTACGGCGAACCATTTACTGGCGAAGGCATGGGCTGGGCAATGACTGCCGCCAAGGCAGTGGTACCATTCGTGCTTGATGCACTTTCGTCAAACGGAAATTTCGATTGCACGCTTTGGCCGAAACAGCACAAGCGACAGATCGCTAATCGGCAACGGACGAGCAAAATGCTTGGAAAACTTTTGCGCCAGCCGCAAATGGTCGAACTAACGACAAAAGCAATCAACTTACTGCCGTCCATGGCAGAATCGCTCGCTCGACACATTACTAAATCTGCCGTCAACGGAGCCACCCTGTCGAATACACTCTAGCCTGGCGACCATGGCAATGACGCTACCCGAGTTCAAAAAACCACGAGCATGCCTGACGGAGAGTCTAATATGTCCGTTCGCATAGTCGCTCTGGGAACTGCCACTCCCTCGCGACTAATCACGCAAGACGACGCTCTCGAACACGCTAAAGTGTGTTGCCGGGGTAGTGATCGGCAGCTGAAGGCTTTGACTCGACTTTACCGGCGCTCGACAATCAGCAATCGCTCCACAGTCGTCAACACGGGGCTATCGTCCAGAACCGGAAACAACTTTGCCCAAACCCCTTCGGACCTGAAAGTCGAGCAGTTCTATCCGCCACCGCTTTCGGCTTCGGACTTCGGACCATCGACCGAGCAGCGCATGCGTCAGTACGAACGAGAAGCAATCGGCTTGGCTACCGATGCGGCTATAAATACGATTGCCCAAATGTCGCTCGCGGACCAAAGCACCATTTGCGATACCATCACCAATCTGGTCACGGTCTCGTGCACCGGCTTCGGGGCCCCCGGTTTTGATGTCGAGTTGATTGGGCGCCTGGGTTTGAGCCGCAGCACGCAGCGTCATCACCTGGGTTTCATGGGCTGCCACGGTGCATTGAATGGCTTACGTGTTGCGAGCGCTCTAGCGAAACAACATCCACGCGAGCATGTGCTGCTTTGCGCGGCCGAACTGTGCTCGATTCATTTTCAATATGGCTGGAATGCAGACAGCGTCGTGGCCAATTCATTGTTCGCTGATGGCGCCGCAGCTGTCATCTTGAGCGCGGCTGACAGTGGCGTTTTAGACAGTAACAGCACAGACAGCGTCGCTCCCGACAGGAGCGCTTCCGATAGCAAAACTTCTTACGAGAGCGAAGCCACGTGGCGACTGAGCGCAAGTGCAACTTATTTACTGCCAGACTCGCTCGATGCCATGAGTTGGAAAATAAGCGATCACGGTTTTGTCATGACCCTTTCGGCAACTGTGCCTCATTTGATTTCCAACCACCTTAGCTCCTGGTTCGACCGATGGTTGGCGTCGCTTGGCATGCAGCGAAGCGACATTCAGGCGTGGGCGATTCATCCGGGCGGTCCTCGCATTCTCGATGCGTGTGGGGAAAGTCTTGAACTGAGCGCCGACCAGCTGAGATTTTCCAGAGACATTTTGAGTGAGCACGGCAATATGTCATCACCCACCGTTATTTTCATTCTCGAACGCATTCGTCATGAAATAGGAACCGTCCCCACGGTTATGCTCGCTTTCGGTCCCGGTTTGACAATCGAGGCGGCTTTGCTAACTTAGGCCGAATGCGCAGCAGTGGGGGAATTCCCCCATCGACGGCAGGCGACAAAATTCGTACGATTAGACTTCTCACCAGACGCTTCAGCCAATCCCATGGTCCAGTTCGAAAGTTCAGAATCAAAAGCGAATAATAAATCACTGGAAATTCCGCCAGCGATTCAGGCTGCCGCCCTGGCAGCCACAGTCACAGTGCAAGGACGTGCGACCAGTCACGGCGAAGATGGCATACCGGTCGGGCAAGCGTACATCGCAAAGGGCACCGGTTTCTTCATCGACGACGGTCACATTCTAACGGACAGTCATCTGGCCGAAAACATCTACTCAGATGCAACTGTGACCACACAAGATGGCACAGTGCACGGCATTCATCTAGTAAAGCTCGACGACGTCACCGATTTGGCGGAATACGAATTAGACCAAAAGCCCTCGCCAGGAATTTACCCGCATATTGAACCAGCTAAGGAAAGCACAACCGAGCCGGACACTATCGTCTTTTGTCCGGGCTGGAGCCCCTCGGCAGGCAAGATTTCCGTGAGCGTGGGCCGCGTCGTCGGCACCGAGACCAAGAGTGAGGAGTTCACTCGGCAGCAGGGGATTGTCGATGCCTACAACAAAGCACACGGACTGGGTCCGTCTGTTAATGAACGCGAGCTCTACGTTAAGGCGATGAAAAAACTCGACCCGGCAAGCTCTCAGGACGCCGAAAAGGATTTTTACCGACCCATGCTTTCCGCCAGTGTTCCCCTCGAAACAGGAGCTTCGGGTGCGGCTCTGATCGATATCCAGGGCGAGCTGAGAGGCGTCATGGTTTTGGCTGGTTGGACCAACAACCCTGAGTTAGTGCCAGCCATCCATTCACTGTTTACGACACTGCCTGAAATAACGGCCTTTCTCAACAGCCGAAATACCAAATTTAATTTTGACTACCAAATCAAAAACGGTCACACCTACCAGAGCATCGACAGGGCAAATGGCGATCGACGACCTCCATTTAATGCCCTGGTCGATGTCGAAGCAAAGATGCAATACTAATTTCGAACTCCACAAGAGGATGCGCTCCTGACAGTCAATCTGGTGATGATTGGTGACCCCTTGCTTCGATGCAAAGTGCAGAAGGTGACCGATTTTGCGAGTGCCGCCGACCATTGCCAGACCCTGATCGATGGTTTGAACGAACTTCAGGGTGCCGGTTTAGCGGCCAATCAAATCGGCCTGGACCTCAATATTTTTGTCGCGCAGGTGCGCAAAACCGAGCTCTTCCCCGATCGAGAGGAGTCGCCTCTAACAGTCATGCTCAACGCTCAAATCGTGGAGCGATCGGTAGAAACCGATCATCTTTACGAAGGCTGTTTCAGTGTACCGGGAATGGTCGGGCTGGTGCCTAGATATACCTGGATCGAAGTGCAGTATCAGACGCTAGCAGGCGAGACAAAATTGGAGCGCATCAACGGTTATCTAGCCCGAGTGATGCAGCATGAAGTCGATCACCTGGAAGGGCGCTTCTATCTTGACCGCATGGAAACGATGCTTTCACTAATGACGCGCGAGAATTATATAAAATACGTCGTGGCACCGAAGAAGCAGAATTGCGACGAGTAAAATAAGGATAAGCATTAGCGTTAGCGAAAGGTTGGCAGCAGAGCGAGCGGTTCGCCCGGTCGAGACATTCAAGCTGAGACTGTGCGAAAATGAAGCAAGTAGCCAACCCGGAAAGAAGCACATGGTTGACGAGGACAAGCTCGTACACATTCGCTATTTTGCTCTTCTGCGCGACGAACGTGGCATCGCCAGCGAGTCGCTTCGCACCCGCTCGCAAACGACCAGAGAATTATTTGACGAATTGAGCGAAGCGCATCACTTCAGCCTCGGGCGCGAGCGCCTCAATGTAGCAGTCAACGATGCATTCGCCAATTGGGAGACCCGGTTGAACAACCAAGACACAATTGTGTTCATTCCGCCAGTGGCAGGTGGGTGATGTTTTGTATAAATCCGTCACCGATT
>CAJCHQ010000863.1 GCA_903970295.1 Bryobacterales bacterium | reverse complement strand
CAGAAAATGAAAGTTTGAAAGCCGGTCCTGAATTTCTGGCACTGGGCCCGCGAGCGACGGACTTCGGCGCTCTGGCCGTGGCAGTATGCTGCCCGCCGTGTTCACTTTCTGTGTCTTTCTTGAAGAGCAGATCGCGCAGATTAGACATGCCCTAAGCCTCGCATTGTCTGGGTTGTGATTTGCTCAGCTAATTTTAAAACCGCCTTCGAGTAGACATGGGCAGGATTTTCCAAAACCAGAGGCACTGCCTTATTGGCGCAATCCCAATGCGCTGAAGAACAATTGGGTAAACGATAAAATGGTTGCTCAAAAAAACTGTCATCGAGCTGCTCTTCCACACCTCTAAATTTCGAGCCTGAGCGGTTCAGCACACAAATAATACGTTCCTTTTCATAACCAAGTTCGCGGAATATTTTCAGCCAGCGCTGACAAGCAGCGACACCGGCAACGGTGGCTTCAAATACCAGCACGATTCTCGCGCAAAAATCGGTCAAGGTGACTAAATGCCGGTCCAAATGCTGAGGTAAATCCACGACCCAGATGCCCGAGTAGGATCTGACCAAATCCAGACAACGAGCTAATTCGGTCAAATCGGTCTGCAGAGCGGCTTCACCGCTGACAGGTGGGGAGAGCACTTTGAAGTTCGCGGCGGCATCTAAGGCGCAAGCCTCGAAGAGCTTTTGGTCAATTTCGCCGACCCTGGCCAACAGTTCAATGATCGAATGCTCAGGTTCGACGCCCAGCAAATTGAGGACGCCGGGATGCTGCAAATTCCCATCGACTAGAGTTGTCGGTAGGCGCAGCAAAGACATAGCAGCCGCTAAATTGACAGCCACAGTAGTGGCACCAGCCCCGCCCTTGGCGGCGATCACAGCCACTGCCGGTGCTTGAACCAAAGGCCCCTCGGCATGCATTTCGTGATCGGTCGCGTTGTCGGCCCGGCCTGCCGTTTTGTTGTCACTAATGGTCGATACTGATGTCAGAGCAGATTGAATCGGCGCATCAACTGCACGAATCTCCTCCTTGCCTCTGGCAAACAATCTGTTCAGCATCTTCTGATTCCTTCGTACTCTTGGAGCGTCTTCTAGAAAGCGGGTATTTGTCTCGGCGACAGGGCAGGCGCCAAGACTATGCCGCGCGGGCGGATCGAAACTGTGTTGGCAACCGGATCATAAGTGCGCGGCAGAAACGGATCGGAGACCAGCCCCGTATTGGCTGGTAAAAAGGACCCCATCAAAGTGAGAGAGCCGGTGGGAATACTGGACATAATTGCGGCAGTTGCGTTTCGCACGGGCACCGAATAACTGCCCGATAGCGGATCGGAAATTAAGACTGTCGCCTGAGTCGGAACACCGTTGGCAATTGTGAATGAGGTCAGGTTCAAATGAGCGAAGCCCACCACCTGATTGGGACCGGTGACACCAACGGCGCCAAAATTGGGATCGTTAGCCAAAACAGGAATGATATAAAGGCCGGGGCGAAAGTTGTTCGGTGCAAGGGCCTGAGCAATCGCTCTTTGTTGAGCGGCACTCCATTGGGCCGGGTCGAAAGCAAAGAGGGCGCTGCCCATTTCGACCACCGCCGGAGCAATGGCTGGCTGCCCGGTTTGAGCGCCAAAATAGCCAAGCAAACCGAGCAGCTGGTTAACGGCGGTGGTTCCGGTGGCGCCACCATAGACGGTCGCACCATTAGCGGTGCTGGAGAGATTGACCAGACATCCTTTTATGTGTCCGGCAGCGACGGCACCGGCGGATTTGGATGTCACCAGATCGATTGTGTACTGAGTATTGGTGAGAGCAGGATTGGTCAAGGGAGCAAATTGGTTGTAACTGATCGCCAGGGGTAAAGCGGCAAACCCAGCCAGCTGAGACTCTCTTGTCCCGGCCGCAGAATTGAGTGGAGCACCGGCGCCGATGCGAGTGGCCGGCTGGCCCAATACCTCCACGACCCGGTGAGTGGAGACTGTGCGCACCGACTGCGGTGCCGGCCCGTTGAACGACGTATAGAGCAAAGGCAAGAAAAATTGTTGCAGTGCATCTTGTCCCTGGCGCCTGGCCGTGAGCTGCAAAAAGAATTCGCTATTGTCGAGAGGATTGTTGACGAATTGGACATCACCGGCAGCAAAGGTGACAGGCTCGCTGGCAATACCCGGCTTGGGATTGCTGGTAACCGCATTAGTTGCCGGTCCGAACTCGGCCACGTTCCAGGAATTGTTGCCAGCCTGCAAAATACCGTTTTGGATATTGTTCATCGCCGCTGTCGCTGTATAAGTGCCATCAGTATTGGTGGCCAGGGACAAGCCATAGATGGCAGCCGACTGAGCGGCAAATTTCAATTGCCTGGCCGTCTCGAAATCTCGAGTCAAATCTATGCAGACTCCCATCATGCCCATCATCAGAATCACAGCCATGGCAATGAAGGGCGTAATCGCCCCATCAGCCCGGCGCGTATGTCCTGGCTGTCGGCGAGCCAATTGGTTGTGATGGTCAACGCTCCGGTACACTCAGACTCTCCTTATGTGCACCGCTGAACATTTCTACCAACCAACCGAGAGGTTCGCTGGGCGGCGCAGTCTGCATATACTGATTAGGATTCGATCGCTCGGCTGCAGGCGGCGCCAACACTGGGGGCGGTGGCAGCAAAGGCGGAACTCCATCATGCGGCAATTTCAGCGTCGACTTTTCATCTTGCTGCGCACTAACCGGCAAAATATCTTCCGGTGCGACACCAGGCAATTGATTCTGCACCCGGCTCAAGCGATTGCGCAAAAGCAAACGAATCTTACCAGTCTCATTGGCCTCGGTAATCGCTTCGCCCATGTCCGGAGTCACGGCCAGGGTGATCATATTGTTCATAGCACCAGCCGCCGTGCGGGAAAGCAGCTGTTCTTTGGGAGAGGCTATTACCACCCGCGCAGCCTGACAAATAGTCTTAGTGTATTTCTTTCCGTCTTTGGTGCTAACGGCCAGAACATCTACCACATCGTCGGGTTGGATCGAGTGATCGACGGTTGTGTCGTCGCTTAACTGCAAGGTGATGGCGCGCTCATGTGTCTCCAAATTCATCGCCAAACCGTCATGTCCGGCGAACAGCATGGACTTCTGAATGGGCTCGCCGGCTTGCAGGTAGGTGCGAGCGACGCGACCACTGACGTCATTGAGAGAGACGATCATATCGGCAGTGGCGAACTTTCGCGGCACATCCAGATAACGAACGGACATGAAACCAATTCTGGAACCAGCCGGTAAATCTCGTGCGGCAGCGACGACTTTGACCATCGGCATGGGCGGTGCCGTGTGCGTAGCGCGCCAGATGCCCGAAGCGCTCAAGATCACCACAGCCAGAAGAGCAACCACGATAAGGGGGTTGCCTTTCTTCCGCACCGGTTTCAAGGAAGGCAATTTGTCCCAGGAGGAAGCTGTCGATGTAACGCTCGGGGCCGTAACCATGAATGACTCCTCGATCTATGGTTGATAGATCTCTTCGCCGGCTGTCGCCCGCTCAGTAATTGTAAAGTTGTTGAAACGCAAGGGCGGCCGGCTGCCGTCCACGGTCATGGCAATTGCCACCGTGCCACTGACACTGCCTTGAGAGGCGCCGCCGTTGAAAGGATTACCGATCAATTCAAAGGGATAATCAATCCGCACTTGTACGGTGCCCAGAGCGGTAGTATCAGCGGCGGTGCCGTCAGCATCCCAGTTGTCGACCGCACCGCTGCGAAAGATTTCCACTCTTGAACCGGGCGGCATGTTACCGGTATTGCCGTTGGAGAGCAAATTAGCGGAAGCGATGGCTGTATAAATGACCGAATTGATGTTCAGCTGAGCACCGGTAACAGTGAAGCCGCGCACTTGACCGCGGACGTCTGGATCGCTCAAGTTCGGCGTCCGAGCAGCTACCTTGGACCCTTCCTGCGCAGCATACAGCAATACTTGAGCGATGAGAAAATAGCGACCGAAGAAAATTATGGATACCAACAGCAACAGGATGAAAGGAAACGATATAGCAAATTCAACCATCGACTGACCTCGTCGACGCCTGGCTATTTGACTATTCCTTGTCTTCCTTCTATCGCAAACAGACCGCATTCCACAAGCCTCCTGACAGCCAACTAGTGTACCGGGAGGATTCCAAGAACTGGATATCCTCCCCGTAAATGTCTTCTAAGATGGAAGAGCGGCGTTCTATTGCGGATTCCAGGGAGCATTGCCCTTGCCGGAAACACCGTTGGTGAAGATCGAGCCGGGATCGGCAGATTGATCATCCGCATCGTTGATATTTAGTAACACTTGGCGCACCACGTCAGCAGAGGCGTGCCCAAGACCGCCCAGAACGAGCATACAAACTGCGGTCACGCAACCGATGCCGATCGCGTATTCGACCATGCTCTGTCCTTTTCTACTTCTTCTTGCTTTGATTCTCATCAGATTCTCCTTGCAGTGAAATTAACTGACTCTGGCACTATCGCAACCGAGCACTTGTCAACTAGTAGGTCGCTGACATGAGTTAGCGAATAAGTTTGTCGATAGTGCCAACGAGACGCAACGAGTTGGCCGTTAAGTGCGAATCATTCTCACTACCGAATGCGCTGTACAATACTACGCCTATAAAGGGCGAGTCAATGATCGTCAACTAATGTTTTACGTCTTAGAAACAGGGGGCAATCTCTACTACACAGATCAAACCGACACTAGAATGGGCTTAGAGAGCTTTGCGATTACAGACCACTAAGCCGGGAATAAACCCATTTGGTTTTTTTCCGAGACAGAAATTGTGCGATTATTCTCAATAGCATTCCCAATAGAGTGAAAAAGGAGTCGAGAGTATTTGATTCGGCTTCAATTACCCAGCTTCCTTTAAGCTCTCTTCGAAGGCTTTAATCGTCGCATCGATATCATTCTTCGTATGCACAGTCGAGATGAACGCCGCTTCGAATTGCGACGGCGGCCAGTAAATACCCTTTAATATCAACGAGCGCCACACCTTACCAAAGAACTCTGTGTCACAGGTTTGCGCATCGGCGAAGTTCTTCACTTTAGACTTCGTGAAAAACACTGCCAGCATTCCCGGCACATCGGCCACTTGCATGGGCACGCCGCACTTGCCGGCAAGCTCGCGCAAGCCATCCGCCAGTCGAGTCGTATTATGCTTCAGTTGGGCGTGCACTCCGTGTTGCTGCAATGTTTTCAATTGTGCCATTCCGGCAGCCATCGCCAGCGGATTACCAGACAATGTGCCGGCTTGATAAACCGTGCCTTGCGGTGCCACGAGTTCCATAATGTCACGGCGTCCACCATAAGCTCCGACCGGCAAGCCGCCCCCTATCACTTTACCCAGGCAGGTCAAATCCGGCTTCACCTTATAAAGTTCCTGGGCTCCACCCAGAGCAACACGGAAACCGGTCATTACTTCATCGAGAATCAAGAGCGCACCATTGGCAGTGCACAGCTCTCGCAGCTTTTCCAAAAATCCGTCTTCAGGCAAAATCAGGCCCGCGTTCCCCATTACTGGCTCAGTGATCACACAAGCGATCTCGCTTCCATGCTCTTTAAAAACTTGCTCGATCGCGGCAACATCATTGAACGGCACTGACTTAGATAATTTGGAAAGTTCATCAGGCACACCCGGCGAACTGGAAATTCCTAAAGTCGCCAATCCGGAGCCGGCTTTAACCAGAAATGAATCTGCATGCCCATGGTAGCAACCATCGAATTTGACGACGATTGATTTCTTGGTGAAAGCCCGCGCCAGTCTCACTGCTGACATGCAAGCCTCGGTGCCGGAATTGACCATGCGCACCATTTCGATCGAGGGAATGATCTGACAAATTAGTTCGGCGATTTCCACCTCGGCTCTGCTGGGTGCACCGAAACTGGTGCCGTGTTGCAAAGCTACTTCAATTGCTTCGAGCACGCGCGGATGTCTGTGACCGACAATCATCGGTCCCCACGAGCCGACATAATCGATATAGCGATTGCCGTCGACATCCGTCATGAACTGACCGTCGGCTTGCTCCATGAAGATCGGATCGCTGCCCACAGCTTTACACGAACGCACTGGCGAATTGACTCCGCCTGGCATGACGTTCTTCGCTCGCTCGAATATGAGCTTCGATTTGGAAACGGGGGCGACTGCGGTCACTGTCATCTTACTCACCTGTCAGTTCTTAAGTATCAGTATCTTGTGCGCCGGCAGCAAATTAATAGGGCACCGCCTACGATGCCTGGGGCTGCGCCGCTCCGACAATTCGCTCCAACACCTGTTCAACCATTTTCGGCGCTTTTTCCCCAGCTTTGAAATCACGTAACTTGCCTTCGGCATCGAATACATAAAAAGCCGGCACGTATTTGTTTTCGAAAGCATCAGTAATTTCGTGCCAATTATCGACGACACAAGGCTGTGTCACTTCGTAATCTTTGATTGCTTCCTTGACTGCTTCGAGATTCGTGTCGCTCTCTTGTCTGGGCATGTGTACCGAAATCACTTTCAAGCCCTTGGGTCCGAAGTCATGCATCCATTTGGTGAGCAAAGGCAATGACTCTTTGCACGTGCCACAGCTGATGGCCCAGAAGTGGATAAGAACAGGTTTTCCGCTCAGCTCATCTTTTGTGATCGGCGATGAATTGAACCAATCAGTCCCACCTTTCAATTCAGGCATGGGACTTTCCATTCTCAATGGCATGAGGACCTCCTTAGCGACTCCGTACCGGGTCTTGGACCGATTATCTTGCGCGCAACGGCTTGAGCCTATTTTAGCGCTGACTGCGCTCTAGTTTACGGTGAAAGTAGCCGACTTTTGCAAATCAAGCGTGCACTTGGATCCGGCTTCCTTCACGATAACTCAACAAGAAGCAAAAGGGGCCGCTCATGAAAGCGACCCCCTTCAATTCTCAGTTTTTCTGGAATTACACGTTCAATGGCTTTTGGCCGGGCTTCCAGTCGGCGCCGCAGAGACCGCCGGTCTTGATTGCCTCAAGAACGCGCAGGGTTTCATCGACACTGCGACCAATATTCAGGCTGTGGACAACTTGATATTGGAGGACGCCTTCTTGATCGATGATGAACAAACCGCGCAGAGCGATTCCTTTATCTTCGATGAGAACGCCGTAGTCGCGGCTGACATCTTTAGTGATGTCGGAAGCGAGTACATAGTTGATCGGACCAAGTCCACCCTTATCTTCGGATGTATTGATCCAGGCGCGGTGGCTGTAGACGCTGTCAGTGGAAACTGCCAACACTTCGGCACCGGCTTTTTTGATGTCATCCATTCTTTCGTTGAATGCCTTCAATTCAGTCGGGCAAACGAAAGTGAAATCCAGGGGATAGAAGAACATGACCAGGAATTTGCCCTTGAAATCGGACAAACGAACATTTTGACTGAGACTCTTCATGTCCTTGGTGGAGGGCATGTCGAAATCCGGAGCTCTTTTTCCAACTTGCAACATAGAGACGGTTACTCCAACTACGAAAAGGTGTGATTTAGCATTTACTCATGGTAGACCGGACATTCAGATAAATTAAAAGCTTTAATGGAAAATTTCCATTGTCCGACGTTCTCGCCCAGCCCCCCGCCAAATCAGGCACTCGCAGAATCTTGACAAGAGCGAATGAACACGACAACCATCAGCGCTTCGAGTTATTCTTGGCAGCTTCGGCGGCTGCATTCAACGACTGCCAGTCAGACAGCTCTTTCTGTAAATGGTTCTCGACAACGTATTTCATAATCAGGGGACTGGTCGGCACCCAGCCCAGCCCAAGCAAATGGGTGAGGTGCTCAGAGGGAGTGGCGCTGTGTTTGCTGCGCCCTAACTCGGAATCGTCTTTTTCGCTCATCGCTTTTCTCCTCGTCCCAGATGCAATGATAGGACTTGCTCGACCCGGTCTCGACTCTTCCTTTTCATAATATAATACGCAACATTAAGGGCTTCAGCCTGCCATACATTAGGAAATCTTTGATTTGACCCATTACAATATGGTTTGATAGTATGCTCTCTCCTCTGCGCGGTCTTGGAACAGGGCGGTTTTGATGCCTCGAAGCATCACCTCCCTAGAGGTATAACGAGTCGACGGGCAAAAAAGTTCAAAAGACCGCTTCTGAACTTCTCAGCTGAAAGGCTGAATTGCCCACACTCAATAAGTCGGTTGAATTTGGAGTTTGAAAATGTTCGCCATAGTAGAAGCATGCGGTAGGCAGTATCAGTTGGAAGCCGGTCGTTTCGTCGACCTCGATCTGACTAATGCATCGGCTGGAGACGCCTTCCAATTCGACAAAGTTTTGATGATCGTCGATGGCGCCGAGTCCACGGTCGGTATTCCTTATATTGATGGAGCCAAGGTCACCGGTCGCGTGCTCTCTCATATGAAGGGTCGCAAAATCATCGTCTATCACATGCGCCCCAAGAAAGGCACACGCAAGAAGCAAGGACACAGACAGCATTACACTCGGGTCGTCATCGACACGATTGAGTTGAAAGACAAAGTGCTGGCCAAGGCAGACGGCAACCACGAGGCCAAGAAGGAAGCCAAGCCCAAAGCTGAACCCAAGGCCAAAGCCGAAAAGAGCAGCAAGGCTGAAGTAAAGAAACCGGCAGTGAAAAAAGCCGCCCCCGCAAAGAAAGACAAGAAGTAGGAAGTTTGTGATCCGGCTCGTGGGAGCCGCATTTACCGAGGAGTTGGTTCGTCATGGCACATAAAAAAGGCGCAGGTTCTACTCGCAACGGCAGAGACAGCCAACCAAAGCGGCTGGGCGTAAAGAAATACGGCGGTGAAAATGTCATCTCCGGCAATATTATCGTTCGCCAACGCGGCACGCGCATTCACCCCGGCTTCAACGTACTGCGCGGCAACGATGACACGCTCTACTCGATCATCGCCGGCACGGTCAAATACGAAATGTCGCGCGGTCGCAAATTAGTCAGCGTATACCCCAGCTAAGCAGGGTTCCCCGCCGACAGGCCATGAATAATATGACGCAAGCGCTCAGACCTCTGGTCGACGTACTCGAGCACGCAGGCAATCTGCTCGATTGCGTCTTAGTCCCCGAGTCTTCAGTCTCAGCTCTTTCTTACGACTCCCGAGCAGTCACCGCTGGTAGTGCCTTTTTCTGCATTCCCGGCGAAAAATCAGACGGCCACCAATTCATCGATCAAGCAATCGCCAAAGGCGCCACGGCTATCTTCAGCGAGCGCAAAAGAGAAGTCAAAGATGGGCCAGTCTCTTTCGTCAATGTGTCTGATATCAGGCTCGCTCTGGCTCAAGTCGCCGATGCTTTCTACGGGCGCCCGAGCACGAAACTTAGGCTGATCGGTGTCACCGGCACCAATGGCAAAACGACCACCACTCATTTATTCGAACACATCCTCGATCACTCCGGCCTGAAAGTCGGTCTAATCGGCACTCTTGGCGCTCGCACGAATGTCGAGTCCGGGCGCAGCTACATCGATATGCATCACACCACACCGCAAGCGTCCGACTTGCAAAAATTGCTGGCCCAAATGCAAGGAAGCGGTGTCAGCCAGGTGGCGATGGAAGTTTCGAGCCACGCGCTAGCGCTCAAACGCGTCGCTTGCTGCGACTTTTCCTCGGTTTGCCTGACCAATTTGACCCAGGATCACCTGGACTTCCACAAAACCATGGAAAACTATTTCCAGGCCAAGAAGCTCTTATTCGAAGCCTTGAATAAGAGCGGTCAAAGCCAAAAAACGGCAGTCGTCAATGGCGACGACCCGAGCTGTGGACGCTTTGTCGATGCCCTCGACGATAGCGTCAAGGTCTGGAAATATGGTTGGGAAAAAGGAGCCGACGCTTTCGTCGAGGACGCCAGTTTCGACTTCACAGGCACTCAACTGCGCCTGGCCACCCCTGCCGGCTCGATCGCATTGAAGCTGCGCTTGCACGGCAAATTCAATGTCTACAACGTCATGGGCGCCATTCTACTGGCCCTCGCAGAAGGTTTAACGCTTCCGCAATGCGGGGCTGCCCTGAGCGATTTCGCAGGGGTATCCGGTCGTTTTCAAACGGTTTCTCCTCGGTCGGCCGCCGATCATGAGAGACAGCCGCTTTGCCTGGTTGACTATGCACATACGCCCGATGGTCTCGAAAATGTGCTCAAATCCGCCCGCGCCCTCGTCCCCCCAAACGGCAAGCTGGTCGCCGTGTTCGGCTGCGGGGGCGATCGTGACGCGTCGAAAAGACCGCAGATGGGACAAATCGCAGAAGTGCTGGCAGACCAGCTTTATGTCACATCAGACAATCCGCGCAGCGAAGA
>CAJCHQ010000862.1 GCA_903970295.1 Bryobacterales bacterium | reverse complement strand
CGACCTTTCTCATCGAGCGAACAAATGACAGCTTGCACATTTTGGACGATCGCTCTTTCCTTGTCCCGAGCTTCATTTAGCGCGTCATAGACTCGGTGGAAGACGTGATCGAGATGGGCGATTTCATCATCCCCGTTCATCACCGGCAGCAGTGGTTCATCCGCTGCCAACTTGAGGGTGTTGTCCAGAAGGACTCCCAGTCTTGCTGTTGTGCGCTTATTGAAATTGTAGGCTAGAACAATTGCCAGCAATATATCCAGTCCGATGCCGATGGCTATGGCAATTTGCACAAAGACTCGCAGGCGCGCTTGTGAGTTTTTGCGCTCTATTTGTATCTGCTTCTGCTCATCAACCATGTTGTCGGTTAGCGAAAGTATGTCAGACAATGCGCCCTGAAGCCGCATCATGATTTTGGCTGCACCCAGCCTATCGCCTGAGTTGTAGAGAGAGCGGGCTTGTTTGATATCTTCCTGTGTGCCTTCAACGATCGATGAAATTCGCTCGACCACTGCATGCTCGCTGCGGTTGTTTTGGCTCAATTCCGACAACTCAGACATCTCAGACAGCGCCTGTTGCGTGTACTGGCTTGTCTGAGACTGCTGTACAGGATCTTCCGAGATGTGGTGAGCAATCGTTGTTGTTATGCGTTTGGCGATGACCCGCATGAGCGCGTTGACGTGAGCACTCATTTCGCGGGCGTGGGCTTCGCGCATGCGTTCGTCGTCGATTTGATGAAGGAGTTGCCAGAGGATGGTGAAGAAGACCAGTTGCACAGCCAGGGGCAGCGTGACCATGAAAATCGCCTGGCGAGAGAGCGATTGTTTGACGCGAGGGTTAATCTGCCAGGATCTTGCCACTTTTTTCTCTTGGCGGGTCGGACGAGTGCGTGAAAGTCGATGTTAATACATGCCCACGAATATGCGGCACTTCCCGGGTGGAATTTGTAAGTTTTTCACCCGGGCGGAAACTGTAGATTTTTCACCCGGGCGGCAAACCGTGTTTTTCGTCAACAACGGAGCCGCGGCTAATGCTAGCTGGGCAAAGCGTTAATCGGAAAGCTTTTGCCAATTTGCAGCACGTAGAAAGCCAACCGCTGCCAGAGGGCTCGTTTTTTTCGCTATATGCGGGCGGCTCATGATAAACATCACCAATATGAAGTCCGCAGAATTCATTGTCGAAGCTGCTCTTGCCGACTAGAGTGAATTTATTCGCTACTTTTCCTTCCCTCTTCCCAACAACCTTCCTCCTCCCTGAGCACCAGTATTGCGGCGCTTTGAAATGGTTTCTTTGACCATTCAAATTTGGACCCTTCGCGCCAAAACACCCTAGTTCTGGCAGTACCCACAGCACGTGAAGCAATTCACGTGAACTCACCTAACCATCTTGTCCACGTTCGTTCAGCTGTCGGTTGAGCGATAGATTCAGAAAGGAATTTGATATGTCTGCACGAATCGATGTCACAGTCGAACGCAAAGGCGTTGTCCTCAGTTCAAGCGGTGATGCCACCGAAGCTGACGGAATTCTCAACCCTGCGTCGGCAACCGGTCGCGACGGCGTTTTTAGATTGTTTCCTCGTTGTGTCGCGAAAGGAAATATTTCCAGCGTCGGCAGAGTCAAGCTTGACGACGCTACCGGCATCTACACTCGCGACGGATTTGCCCTGGTGCCGCAAGGCGTCCACGAAATTCGCGAGGGGGGCTACGGCACCGAGGACCCCCGCATCACCTATGTCGAACCGCTGGACAAGTGGATTATGGCTTACGTCGGTACCGGTGACCACTACGGTCATTCCGGTTGCCGCATCGCCGTAAGTGTGTCCGAGGACGGGGAGCAATTCACTCGTCTGGGCATCGTCGAGATGCTCGAAGAGTGGGGACTGCCCGAGAATAACAAGGATGCGGCATTTTTCCCGGAGGCAGTATTGTCCCCGTCTGGAGAATTGTGCCTCGCCTTTTACGAGCGGAACATGGCTGAATATCCACCTGAGCCTGGAGAACATTGGGTGCAGCCAATTCTGCGGCAGCCGTTTGTCAATCGTCAGAGCATCGGCATTCTCTACGTGCCACTCGCCGCCGCTCTAAAGGACCTCAGTGCTTTACTGCATCCAACCGAACATGCCGTAGTTATGTATCCGGACAACACTTGGGGAGGTATCAAGCTCGGATGTGGCACTCCGCCTGTTCGAATCGATGAAGGCTGGATGTCCGTCTATCACGGCATCGATGCTTTCGAGAGACCCGATGGATCGATGGCGATTCGCTACAGCGGCGGCATTATGGTGCACGATGCTCTGCAGCCTCACAAGTTGCTGTTCCGATCACCGGTGCCGATTCTCGTCCCAGAGACAGTGGATGAACTCTCTGGATACGTCAACAATGTTGTTTTCCCGACAGCCATTCGTGAGCGACGGGACATTGGCGAGCGAATCTTCGACGTTTACTACGGAATGGCTGATTCAAAAATCGGCATGTTTCGCCTGTATCTGTTGAAGCGTCCCAGAGCCAACGGGCAGCACGTGCGACAGATCTAGATGTCTGTTGCCGGAATTCAGGCTTTGTCATCTTGATGCTCAAGTTGAGATGGCAAAGCTTGGACTCCACTAATTTTTTTGCCAAGCACATCTACTTGTGCATGTAGTTTTGGCTGATAATAAGTGGCTGCGGCTGGGTTCCGACTAGTGCCCGAGTGCAGCCGAAGCTCGTCTGCATGGAACCGTCGCACGCGGATCTCGTCCCAGAACCAACGAGAAGCGGAGGCATTAAAATGAAACGCACAGCCACGGGCAAACCCGAATCAAGCATAAAGCTGTCCCAATGCGCAGTCAGTTTTAGCGAGTCCAAGTGTGCCGAGGATGGGCCTGCCGCGCCCGAATTGGAGATTGTGGCGGAGGAAGTTATTGCTGTCGAAAAAGAAGGACAGCTCGCGGCAGCCGACTCAGCGGAAGAACTAATCAGGCGCAGTTCCATTTCAACAGAAGGTGACCTGCAAGTCGCTGGCTGCTTGAACAAACTGGCTAAGGTGATGAAAAATCATCAGAAGCCAAAAGAGTCTGAGGTCATTCGCAAACGCGCAAGAAACATCGTGGCGCGGGAACTCAATCAGCTCGACGGCGTTGACCCGTGATAGCGACTGAATAACACCTCATTGAGATTCGCGCTGCTCCATTGACTGATGTGAGCTGCGCTATGCATAGCAACAAAGTGCCCCGCCCTCACGACACTTTGTTGCTTTGTTAAGGGGTGTTGCCTGTCCGTGAAACGCTTTCTGAGCCGACATCCCGGGCTTTCCATCTGAGTTTTGGTCCAATTTTTGGTCCGCTTCAATCATCAAGGTGATTTTGGTAGGTTCGAAGTACTTTTCCTCTCTTCCTCAAGGCTTACTGCAGACTCTTTCACCATCATTCAAACCGGACGACCACTTCAATGCATCTGGCTCAGATGTGGATGTGATGTCGTCCGGGACTCGTTGGGATGTTGTCAGAGCTTCGCGATTGGTTGAGGTCTGAAGGGTGCAAAAGTCGTGCCTGCACAAGCGGGTGTTGCATCTGGAGTTCCGACCGAAGTATTTTTTAAGGAAGCAATTTTATGAAAACCACTTTCTACGCAGTTTTGCTGGCTTCATCCACCGCTCTCGCTGCTTCGCATCTTGCCGCCGCTGCCCCACCGCATTTTGTGCACCACCAGTGGCGAATTGTCGATTTGATGCAGGACGGTCGCTTCCGCTTCCAGGGCAGTGACAACGTCACGTATTACTACGCGCTCGACGATATCTCTGCCGACCACTTTCAGAAGGGTGACACCACCGACTCCGACGGTATTTATTTTCTGCCTCAGGGCGGTCACTGGACTCATTCCGGCAAGGGTCTCGACCAATCCGGCACCGTAGCCGAAGAAGAGCGAACCGTGATCTACTTCGATGCCAGCGGCAGCCCAGCAGACGGTCAAATTCCACCAACCAACGCAAACAGCGCCGACGGCAATTAGCGCTCAGTTCAGGAGATTTTCATGACCAATTCACAGCAAATCGCGCTTTTGCTGCAGGCTCCAGCCCACGACTTGCGGGGGAGAACTATCGAACTGCTGCAAAAAGTCGACGATGTTTACACCGTCTTTTGCCGGCGCAGTCGCTTGGCGGCATCGAGTTGGGATGCTCAGTTCACCTACGATATCTATTCGACGCCTGTGCCTGCAGAAGTTTTCCATGCTCTGCGGCGCTTTCACTACGAACATGGCGACTGGCATTTTCGACTGACGAAAG
>CAJCHQ010000861.1 GCA_903970295.1 Bryobacterales bacterium | reverse complement strand
TGGTGCGATCCCAACACCATTTCGCGCTGGCTGAAGAAACACAATATTTCGATGCGGACATTGGCTGAAGCCCAACAAAATCGTCATGGCACGAATACGCCGGCTCAACCCGTGGTCAAGCGCGCTCGCAGCAGTTAAAGAATAATTGCCTGAAACCGATCTGAGCCGCCTAAATGGCGCCGGCTCCGTCAATGGCGACGCAACCGCCCCCGACCATGCAAGCGCAGGTCAGATAAAGCAAAACTTCCCGCCCTCCGGCCAGATAGAAGGCGCAGTAGGCGAAAAAGCTAATCGACGGGCGCCAGAACTGCATGTCTTCCTCCCTGATGGCGTGCACGCCCAGACAAAGTGCAAGGGCGAGGGGGCAGCCGAAGAAAACAAAATCAAATAGCATGTCAGAATTTAAGGATGCGGAAGGAGACGGGATTAACTAATATGAGCTAACCAGTAAAGGCTTGCTGCGTCTAGCGTGATTTGCCCACTGCAAGCCTGAAAGCATTATATGAGGCGCCCACTTCAACGATTTTGTCTGAATCTGAGCGCATGAAAGCGCATAGCAGCGTGTAAAAGCGCCGCCAAGCGCTAAAAGGATAAACGATGAGTGAAGGCAAAAGCGACGACGAACTGATTTTTGGCAAGAATGCTGTTTTAGCTTATTTGGAGCAGCATGGCGAGGGCGGCGGCAAAAAAGCCCAGGCGCGAGTGAATAAATTGTTTATCGCCGAAAGCCCGCATGCCGACCGCCGTCTCGAGCGCATCCGCACACTATCGCGCAGTTTGAAAATTCCCCTTGTGGAAAGCGATAGGCGTCGGCTCGATCAAATGTTGGGTGGTGGTCAGATCCATCAGGGAGTAGTCGCTCAAATCAGTCCGGCGGAATTTCTTTCGCTGGAAGCTTTTTTAAGCTCACTCTCGCAAGAAAGAGAAGCGGTGCAAGCTCTTGGTGGCGTCGATCCTTTTCCAACATTTGTGATAGCGATTCTCGATGGCATCGAAGACCCGCACAATTTGGGGGCGATCGTTAGAGTCGGCGAAGCGGCCGGGCTGAAAGCACTGCTTTTGCCGGGCAGACGCTCGGCGGGGATTACTGGCACTGTGGCTAAAACCAGTGCTGGTGCGCTTGCCACGCTGCCGATCGTGCGCGTGCAAAATTTGAGCAACACACTTTCCAAGTTGAAAGAGTATGGTTTCTGGATCGCTGGTTTGTCACTAGAGGCTCGCGATTTTCACTTTGCCGTTGATTTGCAAAGACCATTGGCAATCGTCATTGGCAGCGAAGGTTCAGGCATGGGTCGACTGGTGGAAAAAAATTGCGATCTGCTCTTGAAGATTCCCATGCTTGGCAAGACTGAGTCGCTCAATGCATCAGTGGCTGCCGGTATAGTCTTTTATGAAGTAGTCAGACAGCGCCTGGCAACAGTCGAGAAGTTGCCAGGGACGCGGAATAAATCGCAACATTAGAAAATAATGGCGAGCTCTGTATCTTTTGGTCCAACGACACTGGCAGTGGGATTTGACACCGTTTAAAATAAGCTAGTAGAATTGCCAGTCGCGCCCGTATCGCCTGTGCCGGTGTAGCTCAATGGCAGAGCAACGGTTTTGTAAACCGTAGGTTGCGGGTTCGAGTCCCATCACCGGCTTTGTGGGCGGATGTCCGAGTGGCTAAAGGAGACGGGCTGTAAACTCGTTGGCGAAAGCCTACGCTGGTTCGAATCCAGCTCCGCCCAAATTTTCTTCTCGTCCTGAACCGATGGGGAGCGAATCGAAAGATCTAACGAAAGGTCAGAAAAGATCAGAAAGATCGAAATCAGGAGGAATCAACTTCAAAAAACAAGCGACAACAGCGGAGAAGCCAAGCAAAAGCAAGGCGACGGAGCGGTCGAAAACCAGTTGGCAACTTACTAGCCGGCGAAATTTAATTCCGTGCCCATGTAGCTTAGCGGTAGAGCACCCCCTTGGTAAGGGGGAGGTCACCAGTTCGATTCTGGTCATGGGCTCCATTTACCGATTGCTTAATTTTTGTAGTGGACTTCCGTTCGAAAGCCACAGTTAGACGGTTACTTAGGAAAACACACACAGTATAAAGTTAAGGAGTGAGACGATGGCCCGCCAGAAGTTCGAAAGAAACAAACCTAACGTGAACGTTGGCACGATCGGGCACGTTGACCACGGCAAAACTACTCTTACAGCGGCAATTACGACTTTCCTGTCCAAATCAGGTCAAGCCAAAGCCAAAAAGTATGACGAAATTGACGCTGCGCCAGAAGAAAAGGCACGTGGTATCACGATCAACACAGCGCACGTAGAGTACGAAACCAAAAATCGTCACTACAGCCACGTTGATTGCCCAGGACACGCTGACTACATCAAGAACATGATTACGGGCGCAGCTCAAATGGACGGAGCGATTCTTGTGATCTCCGCATCCGATGGTCCGATGCCCCAGACCCGCGAACACATCCTGCTTGCTCGCCAAGTCGGTGTGCCGCACATCGTTGTCTATCTGAACAAATGCGATATGGTCGACGATCCGGAACTTTTGGATCTGGTCGAACTGGAAGCGCGTGAACTTCTCAGCAAGTATCAATTCCCCGGCGATGACATTCCGTTCATCCGCGGTAGCGCCCTCAAGGCTCTGGCCGGTGATGCCGACGAAGAAAAGAAACTGACCGCTCTAATGGAAGCTGTTGATAGCTTCATTCCAGATCCAGTGCGCGAAGTCGACAAACCGTTCTTGCTCGCTGTAGAAGACGTATTCAGTATCACTGGACGCGGCACTGTAGCCACAGGCAGAATTGAACGCGGACAAGTCAAAGTCGGCGAAGAAGTGGAAATTGTTGGTTTGCAAGAAACCCGCAAGACCATCGTCACCGGCGTTGAAATGTATCAAAAAACAATGGATTCCGGTATTGCTGGCGACAACGTGGGTGTCTTATTACGAAGCATTGATAAGACAATGATTGAACGTGGGCAGGTTATCGCC
>CAJCHQ010000860.1 GCA_903970295.1 Bryobacterales bacterium | reverse complement strand
AATTCCGGATCGTTTCCGGGGTTGCGACGGGGTCAAAGATAGCAATACTCTGACCAAGATTTATTCGGCCTGGGCTCGCACCGGCTCACTCACGGAGGTCATTAGTCCACTTCTGGCCGATTCATCGAATGTCGATACATTTACGCACTCAATGCGCACTGCCATTAGTATCATTTCCGAACTCAGCGATCCGCTCGATAAGCAACGCGCTCTGGATCTGGTCGATGCGACTGCTGCCTCCGCGGACTCTAGAGGGGCGCGCAATGCTTTTGGTGTGGGATCGGGCATCAGTGAAGCGGCCCCGGTGCCTTCTGATCTTGATGCTGATAAGTCTTATTGGCAGTCGGACAACAAATTTCTTTATGAGTATTTGGCTCAACACGCTGATTCCTCACCAGAGGCGATCTCCAGCTTGATCAGAGTTGGCAATGCCTGGAGAGCCTCTGCCTCTATTTTCCCTGCTATTCACGAGGCAATGTCCACGCCGGGACCAGTAGGGAGGGATACCCCAAGAGGAGTGGCCGAGCAGATGGCTTATTCGATTTTCTTGCACGCGCGTCGCAACTCCGAAAAGATCATGGACGATTATGCCCAGAACGCCTTTTCTGGTCAGTGGAGTGCTACCGAGTTGAAAACGGCTCTCAGTCATCTCTCTGACTATGTAAAACGGGGCTCGTCTCTCGACCGCTCAGAGACGCCGCCGGCAAATAGTGATCATGCCTTAGTTACGGAGCTCGTCGATCATGACTTTCAGAATGTGAGATCAGCCGATGTTGCCAATGCGGTAGCGTTTGCTAGCGCCTGGCGAACAACGGGATCGTTGATGGACGGTTGGAGAGCGACGCATCGGAATGCGCATCGGTCCGATAGTTTCCACGATCGCTACTTAGTCTCAACAGTGGCTCGAATCGCTCGCAATGCCACTTTTGAGCAGCAAAAAGATTTTGTCCGACAGGCTACGGAGCGTGTATTTGATCCGACAGTTTCCACGCAAGAAGCGGCGGAGCTTTCAAGTGTGCTCCATCACAGATTCGGTCGCGAACAACCGTCATTATTAGTCAGGCATGACGGCGAAGACTCGGCAGCTTCAGGGCTGATTGGCGCCTTGACCCAGAACTCCAATCGCATGAGCGCCGAAGAGATGACGCAAACTTTGCAAATCGCCCGCGAATTTCTATCCGGCAACAGCGCTGAAGAGCTGTTGGCTTCAATTGATCGAGCAACTGCCAAACCTCCAGAGGACACCGCGTCGTTTGATTGTATGGCGCAAATGGTAGGCACTCTGCCTGCCGCGGCGCAAGAAGCTTTCGCAGCTAAAGCTGCGGAGCCACTTTTACAGCGAGGAACATCCGACGCATTGCTCCGTAGTCGAATCGATCTTCTCAGTGCGATGGCACGAAACAAAGTTGCCCCCCAGCTGTTGGGCTCTCAGGCGGCAGCAGATTTGGCCGTCAACGTGACGCGAGCGCTGACAACTGGATGGCGAGTGAATCTGCCGGCTGCCAAACTAGCCTTGTCGTTCGGGCAGGATCGCTTAGCCGGTGAATCACTTGTAGAAAGCTGGAATCGGACAGTTAGTATCGGAAAAGGTGACCAGCTGGCAGACGCGGTGGTTCTAACTATAACTAAGCTTTCCGCACTTGCCTCGGCTGTCGAAAAGCAAGCTTTTCGCGTGCACCTCGAAAATAGACTGTTTAATAGCGCAAATATTAGCGAACGGGCGGTCGCATTGAGCGTGCTGGATGCAATGGTTACGGACCAGCCTGAAGTCTTTTCCGGCGCATCCGGGGTTAGTGAAACACCTCAAGCAGTTCTCAACGCGGCTCAGATAAAGGATTTGGCTAAACAAACCGAGCATGCAGACGGCGATCAGCTCGTGCGCTTGCTCGATCAGGTTAAAGTGACAGTATTGGCACCGTCGCTCGAGTCTTCTTTCGACGCAGCCATCAGCAATGTCGATCAGGCGCACAAGTTCGGCCACCTCGCTAAAATGATTGCTGCCCGTGCAGCCGAGGCGACTCCGGACCAACTCAGAGCGCTATTGCAACACATGGACGCTTCAATCGATACGGGTACCGTCGACCAGGCGCAGACTGCACTGGAGATCGGGGTGAAGTTGTTGAGAAATCATCCGGAGCTTTTTGTTGGGTGCGCAGATGCTCCTGCGTTGATGGGAACTTTGACCAATGCGGATGCCCTGAGGAGTACCTCAATCAGCGCAAATGATCCTGATTATGTCAGGCAAGTAATCGCAGGGATGCGCAAATGGCACAGTGACCATAATATCGGGGATCTGGTAGCTAGCGCTCTGAGCGGACCAGAGAGAAGTGCATATACCAAGCTAAAATTGTTGACTAACCTCATGGCAGAGCAGCCTAATGTCGAGAGAGAAGCCGCTGCCAATGCAATTGTCGCGCATATCAACTCGAATTATTCAGTCAGTGATTTCGCCAATCTCCAACATACTGTGACCGGACTGTATGCTGGCAAGTGTCCGGAATCTTTCATCAGGCAATTAGCATCGCAAGCTCAGAATACACAGAATGATTTTGCCTGGCGCCTGGGCACCATCAATTATTTGTCCAAACTCAAACTTCATGGAGAGGTCTGGCCTGCCAACATGGAGTTACCCAGCGTGCGCATGCCGGCTATGGAAGGATTGGATCGTCAGCACCTGGAAAACGTGCGGCAGCAAGTCGAGTCAGCGTTTGTCGAGTTATTTACTCATCCTGAATCCGCAATCGACCGAATGCGAACAATGATCGACGCCGGGGGTGAACTCGGCAAGCTTTTACCAAGTGTTTTTGGTAACTACGAGAAAACTGGTGGCATCGTCGGACGACCGCAATCGGGCGAATCGGATGCGACGCTCGATCAGCGCACGATCGAAGCAATCGAGAATGTGGTCGCAAATAAGGCAACGGAGTCACTGAGCGAGAAAGATCGAATCAATCTCCTCTGGGCCACATTGCTGCATGGAGTCGGCAGTCTTCCTGGAGCAGAGCAGGCAGAGCAGGTGGAGCAAGATCATACGTCGGGCGAAATCGCCTGGGGAGTTTTGCAAACGCTTGGTTATCCAGCCCAGAGAATTTCGCGCATCGTCGACTTGATCTCAAAGCGCACTGAAGCAATGCGGATCAGGCTCGATGAGAAGACCGATGATGGACGTCTAGTGCCGAATTTATGGGCGCAAGAGGCGAACGATCGGATCATTGTCGGCACTCGTCACCCAGCATTTCCTCAGCAGTGGCGTATTCTCAATGAAGGAGTTTTGCGCAGCACTAATCCTTCAGCGTTTACCCCTGAAACCGATCGCAGGCTCGAAGACGTTACAGCCATTATGCAACGGGAGGCGGCGAATCTTTCACGCTACAGCTTGCCTCTTCTCTCCAGCACCGTTCCGCGAAAATTCGGGTTTCACTATAAGCCCGATAATTACGCATTTATGATGCATCGCACCGCTTCGATTTCTGATTTCTTCGACCTGTTAGGTTCAGCTGAGTCGAAAGAATTTTCTATGTCGGCAACATTGGTCACTCCCAAAGTGCAGCGTTTTGTTTTTCGAGACACGGCGCCTTTTAAATTGATTGTCGGTGCTCCCTGGGAGAATATTGCTCAAGCCTACCGTGGTGATCTTTACACAGGGATGGGGGTAGGTTGGCAGGTACACGCTCGGGCTGCGCGTTACTGGCTTGGCGAACATACGGTTTCAAAGCCGCGACGGTTCGAGAGCGTTGAGTCAAAATTGGATCGAGAAAATCAGAAGCGCTCGCTCGTCGGCAAAACTTTTGCTGCCGAAGTCGATCAACGACTGCAAGCGATTGGGTTCGGCGACGGACAACAGCCAAATTCTGCCCTCAAACAGGCGCGGCTCGCACTGTCCCAATTTGATACATTGGATGAATTGCAGGCCACCGCGCCGCCTGGCGACCCGCTGCGCAGTGCACACGATGTTATGGTGACGGCGCTCACCTACTGGGAAGATGGGCAGGCACAAACAAAACACAACGAGATAAAAGTCGCCAACCCATCCATTCTCGGGGTGGCCGCATTCCGCAGAGCTGGACAAAAAGTGAGTTTTGTAGGAGTGGAGGAAGCGCTCGTCAATCAACTCTTCGCCGATAGCGAGAGACCGGAGTGGGTCCTAACCGGTGCCGAGGAGGCACCCGATGCACTGGCGATACCGCCGGCCGTAGTGCAGACTTTAGCCAAGCATAAATTGCCGCTGGTGATTCTGGATTGGACTCGCGAGGATTTGGACGGACCGATGTTCGATGATTTTTAGGGGATGCATTGGGGTGTGCAGGAATCCGCTGCCTTTAGCGGTGGCGCATCCACGACTCTATAATCCGTCGGTGACAACCCAGCTTGATGATTTAATCGCTCGCTGCACCGCGCAGGATTTGCAAGCGGGCAGAGTAATGAGTGCGGCAGAGCTGGTTGGCGAATTGAAAGCTATGATGACTGTTACGTCGAAGCCGAAGGCTTTTTTTCATGATTGAGGAAAAAGTCGATAATCGCCTGGGTTGCAAAAAAGGTTGAGCTCATAGAGCGGTGAAAAAATTTCCATTCTCTTCCGCCTGGCCAAAGGTGTCCAGTCGATTTGACTTTATACAGGCAGACTTCTGTACCGTCTTTACCATGGCTGTATGTTTGTTTTTCAAAAGCAACACTATCTTCAATCATTGGCTCTTTTGAACATTCGTCATTGTTGGCCCAATATTTTCCGGTGTCGTCGATCGAAGGCGTTTCTGTTTTGTAAAACAGCCAGTGCCCGGCGCCACCAGCAGAAGGAAATACTGTGTCCTGATCGCCATGGATAATCAGGACGCTGATAGGTCCCCTCCCTGGCGTAGCCAACGAGCGCAGGCTTCCTTGGACTGAGGCTATTGCGGCAAAAAGATCAGGTAGTTCTTGAGCGATTCGATAACACAACATCGCACCATTTGAAAAGCCTGCAGCAAAAACCATTCTCGTGTTTATTTTATATTCGGCAGCCAGATCTTTTACCATCGTTTTGAAGAAGGCTATGTCTTGTGCTTTTTGCCGGAATGATTTGCCGCAGCAATTTCCGGCGTTCCAGCTTAGTCCGACACCGTGCGGATAAACTGTAATAAAGCCTTTCTTGTCGGCATACTTGGAGAATCCAGTGTCCCACGAAATGTAAGATCCGTTTTCGAGAAAACCGTGCAGCACAAAAACTAAAGGAGCATTCGTCGTCACTTCTTGGGGAACGTGAACCCGGTATGTTCGTTGAACATCTCCAACCATAGCGGTCTTTACTATATTGGTGTCACTGTGTGATGCCACCGCATTCGGAACCATGCACATCATCAATGCTATTGATGAAATCAGGCAACGACAACATTCGTACCGCCGTGCTTTGAGCCAGTCAAGTTTGATTCCACTCAGCCTACGAGTAATCTTCCGCCTTCCTTAGGCTTCATTGCAAGGATGGCTTTAACAGCTGCCCGTTGAGCTGGCATCCCTGATGAGCCGACTGCCACCATATCATCTATTAACGCACAACATTCGTGCTCACCTGACGCCAAGAGTTCTCGAAAAGAGTTATTGCGTGACAAAAGCCACAGGATACAGGCTGCGATCAAACTAGGCAAGGAATTTATGCTCGCATGGAGGCCAGGATATATACTCGATCCCAGTCCTTCGATAGTGGCGAAACCCGCATGCATGCCCCGGGCAATGACCATCGACTCGCCCCAAGACGCGCCGCCTTTGCGCCTTTGTCCTGCTACCGAAATGCTTTCGAGCGCCACGCACACAGGGACGTGACAGCGCAGCCAGAGCGGCATATCGGACTCTAGTGTGGACGGAATTCCCGCGTCAGTGAACAGCTTCACCAATCGTTCATCGCTGTGAAGCGTTTTCTGGTTTTGACTAATGGTTGGATTAAGTCGCCCCTCACTATCAAGCAAGGACTGCACGAATGGCATCCCGAAGGCACATCGCAGCGCGCCTACAGCGTCTTTTAATCGCTCCGGGTAGAAAGTGTTGGACATAAATTCGATGCACTGAGCATTGCTGCGCTGTAGAGCTGGAAGGACTGCTTCAATCTGATGTGCAAGCAGTGTCACGACGACCAAGTCGTAAGCCGTCTGCTCGTCGAGCTGTTCGAGGATTCTCACTTTGGCGCGTTCGCCGGATTTATGTACAATCGCATTGTCGCGCTGCAACTGCTGGAGACGTTTCGAGCCCGGTCGCGCAATAACGGTTACGTCGTGACCAGCACGAGCGAGTTGGTATGCGAACACGCTACCGATGTTGCCGACGCCGACGATAGCTATTAAGAGGGGTGGGACATTATCCTGGCTGGAGTTGCTCATAAACTTCTTCTGTAATGCCTGACCACAAATAGACTCAGTGGTAAGGCGTGGAGTGTTACGCGAGGCGCTCGCGATTCTTCGGTCCAATACCCTTGAATGCTCGTTGCGGTGCATTCTATCATTTTACCGATGACGCTCACATGTAATTTACATGTGTCTCGGCGGATCAACGCCGCGCAATCTGGAAGTTTTCTTTTTGAGTAAATCATCTACTTCTGACTTTGTGCCGATGAGCGTTCAGCGACTTTGCAGCTTCATGACAGTGCTGGCGATAACCCATGGGGTCCTGTCTTTAGACGTAATTGCAGCCCCGCTCAATGATCTGAACCGAGCCCTTCGTGTTTGTTATCGTGCAGACGCTTTATTCGACTTAGTTTACTCACAGCATCTTATCGGTATGACGCGAAAGGAAATCTGCGCGCTGCTCGGACGGCCAAGCTTCGTGCAAAGAGCGGCGGCTGAATTTCGAGGCGTTTCGGTAATTTTGGCCGGACCACCCATTGTCCATTTGCCGGATGAAAACGATGTCCTAACAGAAGACAGCGATGCATATCAGATCATACATTCGATGTGCAGCAGAGCTAACGTCGACTATTTTGAAATTGCTTTTTGAGTTTTCTCAGCCATGCAAACGTCGTCCAATCAGTTGATGAACTGTTTGAACGGTAAAACGAAATGCAGATTTGGCTTGATAATCTTCGAGGAAGGAAGATGGCGGATTTCGCAGTTTATGGTGATTCACCTTGACTTTTGTTATGCGCCAGGGGCAGTTTCTGTTTCTCCTTTTGATCCTGGCAACCTGTCATCCTGTTTGCGATGCTCATGACCTTCTCGTGAAATCGGGTAACTTCCGCGATTCCGTTCTTGTGGATGAAAAAAAGCGAACCTTTCGCTTGCACATCCCCAAAAACTTCGATAGCAGGCAGCGGCTGCCACTTGTTATAGTTCTCCACGGTGGACTTGGCTCTGGCTGGACTGGCGAATGGGACAGTCGCATGTCGCAGCAATCTGAGCAAGACAATTTTATAGTTGCATATCCCGACGGTGAGTATCGCACTTGGAACGCCGGTGGTTGTTGCGGTTTGGCACGCAAACGAAAGATCGATGATGTAGCCTTTATACATGCGTTAATTGGGCGTGTTCAATCAAAAGTTCTGATTGATCGTGACCGCGTTTATGTCACTGGTATCTCTAATGGTGGCATGCTCGCGTATCGTCTTGGTGATGAGCTGGCGGATGAAATTGCGGCGATCGCGCCTATAGAGGGCTGCATGTACCCGCCCAAAACCAATTCAAAAATTCCCGTCAGTGTGATTTCAGTGCATGGAACGGCAGATCGAATCATCCGCTATGATGGTGGCACAGGTTCGATGTTCGGCTACAAAGTTACAGCCCAGAGTGTCGCTGACACAATTCAATTTTGGATCAAGCGCGATCAGTGCAATTCGCCACCCGAACATGAGGAAATCGGTAATATCGCCAAGGACGTCTATTCCGGGGGTAAAGGTGGCACGGAAGTGTGCTTGTACACCCTGAGGGGCGGCGGTCACGTGTGGCCGGGGGGCCGTCGATGCTCCGTGTTGGGTGATCGCCCAACAAAGGAGTTTTCCGCGACAGAGGCAATATGCGCTTTTTTCCTTTCTCACCCAAAGCAGAGGGAAACACCAGCTGGTGATCGCTGATGCACCGTGCTGGCCCTGAAATTTGGTTAGTGTTCAAGCCTGCTCCGTTTGATTTTTGCCGGCCATGCGCATAAAAGAAGCATCAGCTTCTGAGCACAGGCATGTCGAGCCAAGAATCCAACGACGTCCAAGACACCTTTCGCGACCCAATTCGCGACAGCATCCGTGTCACTCAGAGCACCAGTGCTAGTTTTCAGGCGGGGCAAGCCGTCGGAGGTCGTTACGAGGTCATTTCACGCCTTGGAGAAGGCGGTATGGGACTGGTCTATCGAGTAAAGCAGGTTTTCTTGAATAAAGAATTTGCTTTGAAGACAATTGATAAACGCTGCATGTCAGACATGGCAATTCGCAGATTTCAGCAAGAGGCTCGAACTGCTTTTTCGCTGGATCACCCTAATATTGTCGCCGTCAATGACTTTGGAATATTGGAGGATGATACGCCTTTTCTTACGATGGAGCTGATCAATGGTGAGACGTTAGGCGACCGACTCCGGAGAACCGGCAGTCTGACTCTCGAGCAGGCGATACCAATATTTGTGCAGGTGTGCTTCGGCTTAGCTTACGCGCATGAGTGCGGGGTGGTTCATCGCGATATCAAACCAAACAACATAATGCTCCTCAAAGGAATGCCAGTGGGATCTGAAGGCAGTATAAAAATATTGGACTTCGGCATCGCCAAATTCACCGAGCATCAAGGCGGTGAAATGCAGGCTCTGACGAGGACAGGAGAAATTTTCGGCAGCCCCTTGTACATGAGCCCGGAGCAGTGCAGCGGGGCAAGAGTCGATCATCGCGCAGACATTTACTCTTTGGGTTGTGTGTTGTTCGAGGCATTAACGGGAACACCGCCATTCATGGGTGATACCGCCCTTACGACAATGATGATGCATCAAGGAGAAAAGCGACCGACGCTGAAAGAAGCATCGCTTGGCGGCACTTTTCCGCAAGCCATTGAAGACATTGTCGCAACCATGCTTGCCCAATTGCCGGAGCAAAGATATCAAAATCTTGGCGAGGTGGCTCATGATCTGGGAGCTTTGAAACGCGGTGACGCAATTTCTGATGCTGCGCAATCTGCCAGAACGATAGCTCAGCCAGCGAAAAAAGTTTCTTCCATGAGACCTGCCGCACTTCTAGTAGGCGTGGCTATAACTTCGGCGTGTGCTGGTTATTGGCTTCACGATTTTGTAAGTTCATTCGAGAAGCCGAAGGCTGAAGTGAAAGCGATTCCAATGATAGCTAATGCCACCAATTTTTCAAAAGAGGAACTTGCAGTTCCAGAAAAAGAGATGGGTCCGGAAAATTTGTCAATTGATGAAATGAAGAAACTACTCGCCGAGCAAGCAAAAAAGGGCCACGAGTTCTCGCTTGGCGGACGAACGATGACGGATGCGCTGTTTGATGTGATAGCCAACGCTCAGTGGATCAAAGTGTTGAATTTACACAACTGCATTCTCCCTAATAAAGCGATTTCTAAATTTGCAAAAATGAATTTGAATGGCGTTGAATTTGATCGGTCAGATTTCAACAATGTCGGTGCCGAAGCCCTCTCGCACTTTCCTGGATTGCATGAAATTCGCGCTAATGGAACTCCGTTGACCGATAAAGGCATTGCAAGTTTGGCGACGATGCCAGAATTGAGAAGATTATCAATCGCTGACGATCAATTGAATGACGCCAGTCTTTCTGCACTTGGCAAATCGAAAAGTCTGGAGTACATCGAGCTCAAGCGAGTAAAGAACATAACCAGCACGGGCTTGAAGGAACTGCAAAACTCCAACGTCCGAGAACTTGATTTGGATTCCACTCTGATCGATGACTCTGCCATGCCGTATTTATCAAAGATGAGTAAACTTAAGGTTCTAAATCTCAGTAACACAAAAGTTACGGTAGCCGGTATAGAGCAATTGCTCAAGAGTGGCAGCAACTGCAAATCCGTAGTGTTGATAGACTGCGCAAACATCGGACCGCCGCGTCTGAGACAATTGCGCGCGCGATTCCCTGGTGTCGAGTTCAGGTGAAACCTTTCCCCGGAGGCAGACGTTGCTCGAACTTAACTCAGCGCTTCTAGCCCATCGAGCAAGCGATCGCGCAAATTGTGCCAGTTATACCAATGGTCTGCCGGCTTCGGCGCGTCGGGTTGAGGAGGGGGTGCGGGCTTCGGAGTGAGTTCAATATGCAAATTGGGTATGTCCAAAACGTGATCGCTATTGCCACTACGGGTGATATCGGTGCCACCCTTCCCATCATGACCGAGTAGATCGGTCCCGGTCCCCAGCCGTACAGTAGCTCCACCCTTTGGGTTTGGTACTTCAGTTTGTGGGCCTGTTGCATGTCCGAGTTTAGCTGCATTTAGAACGTCTGGTCCCAGGTGAACTGCCGGCCGACTTTTATCCGATGGAAACTCAGACTGAGGATGGCCGGTTCCAGTCTGAGCACCAGTACCGGTGCCATGGTCTGTGCCGGGCGGCGTCTTGGACTCTGGTTTACGAGCTTCGCCGGTAGCCGTGCCGGTTGCAGGACCGCTGGCTCCCTCTGACTTCACGCCTGGTATAGTCAACTTGGTGCCTTCGTGCAGTAAGCCGGGATTACATTTGAGCGTCGGATTATCTTTTTCGCTGCCATCAAGGATGTCTTTCTGCATTTGCGTCAATTGCGCTCGCGTTGGTTTATCGACACCCTTTGCGTGCAGGGCACGGCGCGTAATTTCGCCGATTTCGTCGCCCGGCTGAACTTGATATTTACCATCCTCGCCTAAAGTCATAGGCTTTTGGCTTTGTTCTTCGTGCTGTTTTCGCCACGTCTGTGCATGAGAGCCACGATCGTTTTGATCTGGATGCCAATTTTTTGCTTTTTCGCAAGGCCCGAAGCAATGACTATTCGCCTCCGGCGCCGCATGTGCATAGGCGTTCCCCAAATGTAGATCGGCACCATGCCGAGCGCCATGCTGACCCGGCTTCTGAGCTGAGTGTGGTGCGAAACCTTCGAATTGTATTCCCTTCGCGTCAGCCGGCGGTGCGGTAGTCGCTGTTTGATCAGAATTTTCGATGCGAACCATCTAGTTGTTCCCCCCCAAATCGAGACCTTGCGACCAGATTAAGGGAGGTTCCTGACATCTTCGTGACATAGCTGTGGCGCTGGGCAGCGAAACCTCATAACTCCTTGAGCGTGAGGTTGTGCGCGACGCCAGCGCTGATCTTTCCCGATTTTGTGCAGGCGTTTAATTTCGTTTATTTCAATCCAAACAAAAAGACTTGCAGTATCCATGGGCATATAGTGATCAACTTTCGCTTTTTGTCCAACGTTGAGAGATTCCCGCATTAGGTCAATGATAAAGTCGTCCCTCGATCCTCGAAGTCTAATCCAGCGCCTGCGCAATTGGGGGCTTGCCCTTCAATTTTCCAAGGAAGAGAAATGCCTTAAGCAAGGAGACTGGCTGGCGTCGGCTGGGCGAGAGCAGGAGGCGATAGCCAAATTCACTGAAGCACTGGAGCTTTGTCCCGACCTTATCTCGGCGCACGTGAAGCGTGGGTTCAGCTACTTGTCTATCAAAGAGTATGAGGCGGCCAAGCTTGATTTCGATCGGTATGTCGATTGCAGGCGGGATGAACCGCTAGGCTATCTCGCTCGCGCGCAAGCTCGGCTTTTTTTAGGGCAATACGAAGAGTGCCTTCAAGATTGTGATGCAGCAATTTCATTTGGCGCCTGGAATTCTAATTTGAATGACACCTTTTATCGCTATTGGAAAATGGAAATTCGCGCTTTGGCGCATGTGACCGCTGCCCGAGCTCACCTCAAGCTGGGAAATTATCGTGCTGCCGAAACCAGATGTGACCGGTCGATTGCCATCGAACCATCTAGTGGTGCCTTTCATGTCCGATCTGTTTTGCGCGATCGCTTAGGTCGTTTGAACGAATCCCAAGAAGATTTGGCAGAATCGTACCGACTGGAGATGGCTGAGAGCAATCGTCCGTCGCAGTCATTAGCAGGACCGCGCGAGAAGTCGTTCCTCTCCATTTTCGAGTCCAGAATGTTGCACTGGCTGGCCAAAGTTTTGACAGCAAACGATCTGGTGCCAAAAGTGTTGGGCGTTTTAATCGCGCTCGCAGTGATCGTGATTTTGCATCTTCTCGGTGTACGAAGAGAGTATCCGAGCTATTAATCGCCCGGCATTCCTGTTGCCAGCTTCTATGGTCGTTGGCTAGGAAACCATTTAACGTTTCCGAAACATAATGTTGCTCACAAAGTTGTATTACTAATCCGCTAGTCTCATTGAAGAGACTGTCGAATTTTGCGCGAACCGAGTCTTACCAGATATTTAGCTGTGTCAACGGTTTTCATATGCCATCCCAAGTAGAAACGCTTACAAAACAAATCGAGAGTGATGCCAAATTGGCCGTTTCCCCTGAAGGCGACCAAGCAGCCACGCATAAGCTGTTCGAAGACTTGGATGCTCTGCGCAAAGATGCGCAGCTAGCTAAGGCGGTAAACGAGCGCTTGCACAAAGACGAGCAAGCTGATCCCAGTCTTCCCAGAGTCGGTGCCATCGTGCAAAAAGATGGCACGGTAGACGCCCTTATTTTTGGTCCGTCTGTCACGGAAGCCAAGAAAAACCCTGATGCCACTGCCATCATTTCGGAGCCGTTAGATGCGAAAGGTTATGAAATGACTCACGCGCCGGGCAATCCGCTGGCTCACCAGTTTATGCACAAATTCTATCCAAACTTGATCAAGCCACCGCCGATCCGCAATGATGTCGCGTAGCATTTTAGCCCGGAAACTTTGAATAGGTGGCATATCTTCGCCTGGGCGATTTCCTTGTCACTGGATATGGTGACACTGCCCGGGCGATCTACGCAATTTGCAAGCACTATAAAAGGATGCCACTCTCCCGGCTCAAACATACTCAAGCGTCTGATCCTCCGTAGGTTTTGTGGAACTATCTACTTTATTTGGAGACTATAAGAGAAGGCTCGCTAAAGCAAGAGTATTCAGCATGAGCACGAAAATTCTTCTATGTATTTCGAACACCGGTGGTGGTCATCGAAGTGCAGCTCGCGCGATCCGCGAAGCAATCGGTGAACTTGTAGGCAAACAGCAACTGCCGAAGAATTCTGTCGAGGTTCAAATCGTCGACGTCGTCGAGGAGAGTCATATCATTCACCGGCTTTTCGTCGGTATCTACAATTACTTACTGCGCTATCGCCAAGATTGGATGAAATATTACTACAGCCTGATCGAACTGGTTAAACCCGATAATTCCGGTTTTGGCTATTGGTTGTCGTCTGGATATTTGCAAAAGTTGCTTCACGCTATCAGACCATCCATTGTAGTGTCGCTTCATCCGATGGCTAACCATTACTTGGCGCGAGCGTTAATCACTGCCAATCTTCCCGAGAAACCCAAATTGCTTGTAGTTGTAACAGATCCAAATGCCAATCTATGGAGTGGCTGGGCTTGTCGTAATGCCGACCTGATTGTTGCACCGAATGAAACGGCTCACCGACGATTGCAATTACTTGGCGTAGATGCGACGAAAATAGTGACAATCGGCATGCCAGTCGAACCGGAATTCTTAAAGCCACCACTTCAGACTAGATCAGAATTGCTTGCCGAGCTTGACCTCAAAACAAATGCCGTCACTATCTGCCTGACCGCCGGCTATGCTGGTGGTGGCAATATTTCCAAGATCTATCAGGCCATGGCAGAGGTTGACAGACCCATGCAAGTTGTTGTCATTTGCGGAAACAATAGACGATTGGTTGCGGACATCAAAAAGCAAGCGGTACATATGCCCTTCTCTACAGCAGTGGTCCCGATTTTGCCTACACTTTCAGACATCATGAGCGCATCTGACCTTTTAGTCACAAAAGCTGGTGGTTTAACAACCTATGAAGCGGTGGCTCGACGATTACCACTGGCGATCGACATGATTTCAGAACCAATGCCTCAAGAATCAGGAACGGCCGAAATGCTGATCGAAGCCGATTTAGCCAGAGCAATCAAAGAGCCATCCGACATCGTGGCTATCGTTCGATCCATCAAACACATCGAAGAGAGAGAGAGCTTGGCTCTGCCAACCAAATATAATTTAGATCGAACGCATGCAGCCTACGAAATTGCCCGCAGTTATTATGGTTTTTTAGGCGTCAAAAGGACTAAGCTTGTATCGACGAGTGAGTTTAGACTCGAGCAAGTCATTAGGCCATTATTTTTGTTTCAAAGGAAGGTAGGTCACACATGGGCGAATACACCGACTACATACTCGAGCGAGCTTTAGACTCTGCATGTAAGGAACTCACAGGCGGTAATGCACTTGAAGCAAACCGCTGCAAGTCGCGATTACTGGCTGCGGCTCATGAAGCAGAAACAAGCCCGGCACTCAAGCCCGTTGACCACAGCGCACTCGCCCCCTCTTACAAGCCTGGCGAGGAGAAGCGCATTCCTGGCAGCAGTCCACCGGCATCGAACTAAAACATCTTTTAGAGCAAAGATGCTTTAGAGTTAGCAGGCGTGTTGAGCTGAACAGCCATCTCAAAATACCTTTTAATCTCCTGGACCGTTCTATGTTATGCACAGTCTTAGCAGGAAGGCGAGTCTTCGGAGCAAGCTATTTCCTTGCGACAGTCAGGTACTAAGCAATCCGGAAAAAGAACAACGTTATTTGGCCGATCACAAACTTGTTCCAGCGCTTCTTGTCCGACAGGATGCTAACACCATAATGGATATTCAGGCGGGGCTTGAGCCTTATAAAACGGCATCCTCGCCTTTATTAAAAGGGTCGGCTGTCGATGCAAGATGCAAGAACAGATCCGGGCAGAGTCAGATGTCATTGATTCGGCAGTAATTTAGGTTCGCAGTTCACAGAATTAACTTTGTCTTGCTCCAGCTCATGGCAGCGAGCCATCTTGGAAATCGTTCGCAATCTTGCCGTTTTTAACAGCGTTATCATTGTGCTTTTGGTGGCTTACGCTTGGTATCAGAAGAATCAGGCTACTGCATACACCAACCGCGAGCGCCGTCACCTGGTTCGTCTCCGCCCATCGATTAATTTGCAAGCCGCGCAGCTGAAATGCTGAAATTGCCGGTTCAGATAGCAGATGCAGCCGGGGTACCGTTTCCGTTAATCGGTTTCTCCGTCGGGATTTCAGCTTTGCGCTGCTGTTCGATTCCCATTGTCAGCGCCGTCATTCCCGAAAGTCCACCTAGATCCATCGACTCTACAGCGGAGCTGGGAACGATGACAATGGACGAATTTGACTTCAAACCTTCGTACAGCATGTTCATCGCTCGTAAGTGCAAGGCAACAGGATTATTGATGTAAGTCCTGGCAGCTTCGCCGAAGCTTTCTGCCACCAGGCGCTCGGAGTCTCCCAGAATTACGCGGGCCTGACGTTCTCGGTCCGCCTGCGCTTGCATAGACATTGCATTCTCAAGGGCCGGAGGAATCAATACATCTTTGACCTCTACCGAGATCACGTTGATCCCCCACGGTTCCGTACGTTCATCGATGATTTTTTGCAATAGAGCACTAATTTTGTCTCGCCCTTCAAGCATGTCGGAGAGCATCGTCTTGCCTATGACATCGCGAAGTGCTGTCTGTGAAGCCCAATTTATAGCACTTTGATAATCGGCTACATTGAGGGCTGCTTTTTCAGGTTCCAATACCTTCCAAAACAGCACTGCCACTACGTCTACCGGTACAGTATCTTTCGTCAGTGTCTTCTCTGCTTTGAAGGCTGTGGTGAGCACTCGTGTATCGATCCAGTAGACAATCGTATCGATGAAAGGAACGATAAAAAATAGTCCCGGGCCGCGCAGAGCCTGAAACTTGCCCAACCTGAGAACAACGGCTTTGTCCCATTGATCGGCTATCTGTACAGATGAAAAGACGAGGCAGGCTATGATCACGGACACAATTGCAATTGCACATGATATTGAGATAGTAGAAGGTCCATTGTAAGCAGCATTCGCCAGTGCGCCTCCAACCACGATGATGGCACCGAAAAGTAAGGCCGCAAATGGTTTTGGCGGCGCCATTGGCAGGGGGTTCGCAGCCGCTGCAGGCTGATTATTCAGTTCGTACATTTGATCACCTTGTGACATCGCATAGGGGTAGCCAGACTTTTCGCCCGAACTACTCGGAACGCAAAATTGGTCTGCTTGCACTCGTGCCTGTGACGCCGATAGTACTACGAAGTTCCAGATCAAGTATCATACTTCGCAAAAGAGATTCCACGAGCGCGGCTGAAATCTGCGGCAGTGGCAGGGCTGCAAGTTATGATCATGCATCCTCATAATACCGTAGACGATACTAGGAGCTGGAAGCAGTATGCAAATAAGCCCGTTTGCTGGGAAACCAGCCGAGCCATCAATGCTCGTTGACATACCGAAACTTATTACGAGTTACTACACCGAAGTGCCCGATCCCAGCATACCGGCACAAAGGGTTGCTTTTGGTACCTCAGGACATCGCGGATCGTCGCTCAAAATCGCTTTCAACGAGTGGCATATTTTAGCCATCAGTCAGGCTATATGCCTGTACCGCAAGCAGAATCAAATAGATGGTCCTCTTTTTTTGGGTCTGGACACGCATGCACTTTCTGTCCCCGCGTTAGCCAGCGCGCTCGAAGTGCTGGCTGCAAACGATGT
>CAJCHQ010000859.1 GCA_903970295.1 Bryobacterales bacterium | reverse complement strand
CTGCAACTGCAACTGCAACTGCAACTGCAACTGCAACTGCAACTGCAACTGCAACTGCGACTGCGAAGACGCTGGCGCCCGCGCCGGCGCTGAGCTATGCGCCATGGATGGTGGCTAATATCTCATTGAAACAATTGCCTGATGCCCGCGGGCTCGCCCCAGCCTGGGACAATGTGAGTTATTACAGCGACTCGCTCGGTTACGTTGTCGCCACCCATCAAGAGATCACAACGCGGAAGATGCCACTCGTCGTCACCTACTATTATCCACTTTCCGAAACGGATCCGGCGGCAGCGCGCAGCCAACTCCTCACTCAGGACGCCGAGCAATGGAGGAAGATCATTATCGAAGATCTGGAAAAAATGCATCCAGGAATCGCTGACGAAATCATTTCGATCGATTGTTGGCCGTGGGGGCACGGAATGATTCGTCCCTCAGTGGACTACATTTGGGGTGAAGCTCGGCGGGGGATGAAAGACAATCACGGAAACATATACTTTGCACACTCTGACATGAGCGGGATGTCCAATTTCGGGGAAGCCCAATATCATGGAGTAGAAGCGGCGAAAAAAGTGCTGGCGAAATTGGGAGTTGCTTAGCATGCAAATGAGCATTTCAGCCACGACCAAAACGATTCGTCAGGCTTGGCTGTCGTCCTCGACTTGGGACATTTTGTATATCATTTCACCCGCGTTCATTTCGTCATTTATTGCATTAGCGTTCAAGCCACAACTTGAATCGTTTCCAGATATGCCGCTTTGGAGCTGGGTGTGTTTGGTTTTATTAGTGGACGTCGCGCACGTATACGCAACTCTGTTTCGCACGTACATGGATCGTCAGGTCTTTGAAAAGAATGCCACCTTGCTTCTAGCAATTCCAGGCTTATGCTGGCTTGTCGGAGCACTGCTCTACGGAGTTGACGGACTGCTCTTCTGGCGAGTGCTGGCTTATCTGGCTGTGTTCCATTTCATTCGCCAGCAGTATGGATTTATGATTTTGTATTCGCGCAGCGAGCCCGAACAATTCCGTCGTTCTAAATGGCTGGACAGTGCCTGCATTTATGTCGCCACCATTTACCCCCTGCTTTTCTGGCACACTCATCTGCCGAGAAATTTCAGTTGGTTCGTCAACGGTGATTTTATTGAAACACTGCCGTCGTTTTTTGCCAATCTGGGTGGATTCGTCTATGCAGTGGTGGCAGTTACTTATTTGGCAAAAGAGTTAGCGCTGGTGAAGACGACCGGATTTATCAATCTGCCCCGCAACTTGATTATTCTCGGCACGGCGCTTAGCTGGTGGGTGGGAATCATTGCGGTGAACTCGGATCTGGCTTTCACTATGACAAATGTTCTGAGCCATGGCATTCCCTACATGGCGTTGGTGTGGTTTTACCACAACAAGCAAGAGAGGGCGGTATCTAAGGAAAACGTTCTACAGCCGGCGACTGCGGTGGAATCGCAGCAAGAGCTGTCGTTGGTGAAATCGAGAAATAAGTCCCAGTTCTCCCTCACCAAACTATTGCTTGCCCACGTTCCACTGTTCCTTCTCTTCCTGGTCACGCTCGCATATCTAGAGGAAGGTTTATGGGATGGATTCGTCTGGCGCGAACATCTGCATTTTTTCTTGCCATTTTCGATTCTACCGGCAGTGTCGGACTCTGCGATTCTCGCTTTGCTCGTTCCACTATTAGCGCTGCCGCAATCAACGCACTACGTGCTTGACGGGTTTATTTGGAGAGTAAAAGATAGGCATAGCACCTGGTCGGCGTAGTACAAAGCGGTAAAATTGCCGATTTGAAAGTGACCGAGTAGTGAGGGGTTGAAATGATGGATCAATTAGCTCTTTCAATCCTGCGAAGTTGTGGGCCGCTTCCGAGTCCTCCAAATGATTTACCCTATACGAGTGGCTTACTCATTAACTTTTCCAACCGTCCGGATAATCAGTATCCAGGGAATCCAACCCTTTATGTAAAGGACGGGGACGGCCGCAGGCACAACGGAGACGGGCACGGCCACGGTCGTTTTAGCATTCTACCCTCAGCGAGTTCAGAAAGGATTGCTGAATAAAGTATGAATTCTCAAACCGACATCAATGAAGATGATGCCTTGAGACGCGTGCGAACAGTGCTCGCCCGCGTCACCGCCGAAGGAAACACAGTTGCGCGTTTGGACAACTCGGAACATCAAATTTTCCCAGTCGCTGTGAGCGCAGTCGAGGGGCAAGCTTTGCGAAACTGGGTGATCAAGGAAGCTGTCGCTCACACGATCGAGATCGGTCTTGCGTATGGTATCTCAGCGCTGTTTATTTGCGAAGGTCTCGTCATAAATGGACAGTCGAAGGTGCAACATGTTGTAGTCGATCCCTACCAACACAGCGGGTTTAAAGACTGCGGTCTGCAATTATTGGAAGAGGCAGGAGTTGCAGACCTTGTGGAATTTCATGCCCAAGAGTCACAAATTCTGCTCCCGAAGTTCTTGAGTGAAGGGCGACAGTTCGATTTTGCATTTGTGGACGGTAGCCATTTTTTTGAAAGAGTGTTCCTCGACTTGATCTATCTTGGACGCCTTGTAGAGCCAGGTAGCATCATATTTGTCGACGATTACCAACTTCCGGCTATCACACACGCAGTATCGTTTTGCTTGAAAAACTTGGGATGGACACTGGAGGAAATATCACAGCCCGACGAACTTCATCAATGGTCCGTGCTGCGAACACCCAGAGATCCGGTCGCCCGAACATTTCGCGACTTTGTGGATTTCTGAGGCGAATTCGCTTCGATGTCCGCAATCCGCAATTGCGATTTACGCGACAGATATCGCGATAAGAGACGTCAGTTGCGCGCAAGTCACAAACCCACTATCTTCAAGTATCTGGCATGCGGCGCCATCTCTCTGGGTCAGGCAGATTTAGTCTGACCCGGTTTGTTCCAGAAGCCGCTCCATTAGACGGTCGAGACAACAATTCTCCCACAAAAACTGTTGCAGGAAAGACTTGGGCTTAGCTCCACCTTTGGTTGTTATGAAAAGTCTACGATTATGAAAGCTCTACGACTTAGGTTAATGGCAAGGACCTACGCGGCAGCGCAAGTCTTCAGTGAACAATGATCACTCTGACCATTTGACTGCCAGTATTGTCGGCATATGAATTTTTCACGCCTGCATAATCATTACAAATGAGACCCAAGTTACCACTTGAAGGCGGCGGCAAATTATATTGATCGTCACCGAGGTAGAACGGTGAAGCACTCGCGCTGAGTTGTCCTAACAACGAACCCATCGGCGCAGTCGGCATGTAGTAATACCATGGGTACCAGGGAAACAAAGTAGAAGTGTTCGGATAACCATTCGCGTCAGTCGTTGTGGTTGTTCCTGGCCATAGATTCCAGACTCCCACGGCTTGGGTATCAATCCAGATTTGGTCACCGGGTTGGACAAGAAGCCCAGTCGGAGTGAGGTTCGAGTCGTTGGCCGGCACGAGCACAACATTGCTGGAAATAACAGACAGTCCCTGCTGTTGAATCAACTCGTAGATGTTAGGTGTTCGCCAGGTCGACGGGGTGGGTGGATTGGCAGAGCCTGGATTACTTGATACTCGCGGAAATGGAGTGATGCCGCCAGCAGTAGAACCACCAGTAGTACCATTGCCAGATGATAAACCAGCTGGATGTTCAACTGGGCGATTAGCAGTGAAGGCTAATGTCACCGGCTGACCAAGTCCCGGTACAGAACCTAGCACTGGCACTGACTCTAAACTGATAAGAGGCGAAACAGTGTAAGCGCTTTTCACTTGGTACTCGTACATATCTTGCACTATATTTACTTGCGTCACCAGTCCTTGATTGGCAGGAGATCCTGTTGTCACTCCAGAACCAATTGAGTCATGACCACGTACAAGTCATCGCCACAACCTACGTATCCTCCGCTAGGCGACAAGTGAACGAACTTCGCCAGTCCAGTTGTCTGAAATTGGTAAGCGGAATTTGTCATCGCATTCAAAGCTGAGGCGAAATCGCTTTGCGTAGCTGCCTTTGCAACAATGTCGTTCGTTGCCAAATACTGCGTGGCGCCTGCAACAAGAAGATTGCCCAGATTTAGAAGCGGCAACAGAATTACTATGAACAAAACATACATCACCAGCGGAAACTGCGATAGCTCTGCGGCGCCCCTGGCCGAGCGACGGAATTTGCTGATTGGAATCACCAGTCGCCCCCAATCTTAATTGCGGTTAATACCACAATAAAGCCTACGGCTCATCTTGTCAATTCTAGGCGCCCAGCGCGATCCGGGGTTTGATTCATCTCAAAAATCGTGTGCGTGTTGCGGTCGTTTCTCGGCAGCATAGTTGTAAGAATAAACTGCAGTTTTCAACCAAGCATGCCATTTAGTGAATATTCGCAGTCTCGTCACGGTCAGGTAACGATGGCGAGTTATTGTCAGATTGAGGAAATCCTCAACGCCCGCGCCGCCTGATTTACTACCTCCATTATTCCGCCCACTCGCACACTTATCGCCTTAGCAATGAATGCCTCTATAGGGGACTGAAACCATGAAAAAAGCAATCTTACTAACGCTCTTTCTAATAGGCTTCGCAGCGATGCCCGCGTTCTCTCAGGAGGTGGATTTTGCCACCAACGGTTTTGTAGCTATGCCTGTGAATACTCAGGCAGCGGCAGGTAGTTTGACGGCGCTGACCGGTCAACCGGCGTTCCTCGCTCCCGTGCAACAATGGGACAGTGCTTCGTTCTTGGGACCAACAACGGCAGAGAATGAAGCAGCGGCAGCCTCGGAAGCTGCCGCCGCCGCGAACGACGCTCCCGACAGTAGCTTCGCCGGCACGCCATACGAGAGCGCTTCCCAGGGGGACGCTATGCACACGACATCCACAACCGGTGAAGGCCCGCAAGGTACGGCACCAAACACGACAAGCACTACGGGACCGCAAAATGCCGGACTGAATTTGCCTGTTTGCTGCTACGGAATTCTCTGACT
>CAJCHQ010000858.1 GCA_903970295.1 Bryobacterales bacterium | reverse complement strand
AGCATGCTCAGATACTGACGGCGAAAAGTAGGCACAATGAATCAAGAATCAGGCGCTCGTAAAAAGCAAATACCGATAACTGCCGCAGAGTGGCTGAAGCCCGGATGGATTTTTGCTCTGCGGACTCCGGGCGGCATGCATCTTCGTCAGCTGGGCTCAAGTCGAGAACACGCAGATCAGTTCACAAAAGAAATGGCCGCCAACTTTGAGGGCTTGTGGGCACAGGAAGACGTCACTGCCATTTTTGTCGCCGGCGAAGACGCGGCACTTTTGAGCGAGTATTTTCCGGAAGAGTTCAAACGAAATAACCAAAATAAGTAGCCTGTCAGTTGTCTTGCCATGCGGGAAGCCTCGGCATTGAGCTTGCCGCACTACGCTTAGGCTCACTGAGTGTTCCCGCTGACGGTTCCATGCGCTTACTGCTGGCTCACCGCAAAACACCCGAACGGGTCCATCGCCCCTCGAGGCTCGAGGCTTGGTGCATGCTTGATACTGAATAAGCGAAGCAATAGATCTGGCTCGACGCCACGATGTCATTTGAGTAACTATTCGCCTCTCAACCAAAACCAAAATCGCCAGAAATCGCCACCAATAATTGCAAAAGGAGCCCAGTGTCACGCAAAAGCCGTGGTGCCCCAACGCAAGAAACCCTTTCGCGGCCCAGGGTAGAATAGCAAATGCAAGCGGACCTTCTCTAGATGGTTCTAGGTGCCAGTTTCAGACAGCTGCAGCGTATGACCGTGGGGGACATTATGCTCGCAGCAACTCAGAATTTCCGCGCGCGCTCCGATGCGAATTAAGTTCCAGGCTGATATGTTGCGGTACCTTGTTCGAGGACGGAGACGGGACCGGCCAATTACACTCGCGGCTCTTGAGACAACCGGCTCAAGAGTTCTAGAAACCGCAGAGTCGATCTGGCAAATAAACTCAGAAGCGTTCTTCTTCTGTTTGAAGATAAAATCTCACAACATTGATTAATTTCAAATTCCTACTGCCTGAAATAATAGTCATTCATTAACCAGGCAAAAGCAACCATATTCATTATTGCCGAATCCTAGTGTCGCGGTTCCTTTCTGATGACAAAAATAATTGACCACTTGCGGGACGACCTATGCGGTGGTACTTTTGAATTAGGTGTCCCGAATTTGCTTGCACCGAGCAATGTTCTTTAATCGATGTCGCTCATTAGAACAGATCGAAAGAACGGTTTCAATCTGTGCCACCTTCCCGGAAGTACGACTCCTTTTAAAACAAGTCAAAAAGCGCATCGCTCACAGAGCTGCTCAATTTTACTAGATAGAAGCGGTCTGGCTCGATACCGAGAATATGTATTCCGCTCTAGCAGTTTGAGGACTGCCTCGGTATCCCGGCTTTTGTGCAGAGCATCGTTAGCGTCCGCAACAATCGAGCGCACCATGAAGCTTGTCCGGCATACGAGCTTGCGCGGTCGACTTTGTCTTTACTCCTCTCAGTAGGTCAATTGACATGACGTCATCAATTCCAGCTTATGGATATGCATCCTCCCCTAGAGTCGAACCGTTTCTGATATTCAAACTTTTGGAGAGCAGCTCTTGAGCTTTATCAAAAAGGGGACCGCTTGCGGCACGGGCTAACAAGCTTCTGTACCTCTAGTGTGAGCAACCACCAAATTGTGCCACTACAAAATCGGGTGATCCGGGGAACGGAAATAATAATGCCTGCTGGTAAGAAATAGACGTTCAGAGCGGAACTCCCGACACAGTAAATAGCTACATCGAACTTGCGTGACGGACAACTCACTGAACTGCGCAGCAACAACGCAACAACCACTGTTTCGAGGATATCTATGAGAACTAAATCGGATGAAAGCGAGCCAGTCCTTCCTGTCTACGTCAGTTCGACGGGTAGCAATGATGCAGTCGATATGGGTATATGGATGGACCAAATGATCACAATTAGCAAGGAGCTGGAGGGCGGTCGTTACGAAAATTTTGGCGACTTGTTGCCCGAGGCTGAAATCGCTGCGAACGGTCCGGCGGAGTCCGGCCAAAAGGAGATCGAGAACAAGAAGCCTGGAGGGCGTCCACGTCGGCATTGGAGAAGGATCGGTATGTCACGCAAGAAAACCGCTGGCGACCCGATTCGGACCGAACTGTGGTACGACACAAAGAATGAAGAAATTCGGTATCGATTCTTTTGCGGTGACAAGGAGATTTTTCCAGATAAAGAGCGAGGAATTGATTGATGAATGTGAACTTACTTGCCAACACTAGATGCAGTGCCAGCGCTGGTCACTATGCTTTTCGTATCGGGCATGGCATGGCGCTTTCGATAGAAAATGGTGAAAACCGATGACAACACCAATACCAGTAGTCGGTTATCCAGGCAACGGCAGCCGGCTGCAATCCGACATCATGACTTATCTCAACACCAGGCTCGCCATCAACATGGAAATGTTGGGCGCAACTGGCGAAGCAGCCACCGCAACTATTAGCAACGTTCAGCTTCATCGGTTCTGTTGTTCGTAAAATGTTCCGAAATCTTCGGACAGCTTAGCCGTCAGCTGTTCGGCCTGAAGCTTTGCTACGTTAGCACCAGATGTATCAGCCAGACGTAACACTGATTGATTGAAAGACTTTGCAAGCACTTCTTCGGCGAGCTGTTTCCGCACACCATGCGACTGCTTGTCGACCGGTAACTTGAGTTGAGCAACCGGAACAAGCTTGTTGCGCCTCTAGCGCTGTCCGATTCTTCTCACCTTAGCTTGGCCGAACAACGTTCTTATGCAGGTTTCGATCTGTCCGTGATCGTCACTGACCATGTGCTGAAGTTGGATTACAAGCTTCTCGAATGTTCTCTGGACTGGTTCCTCTGAATATTTGCATTCTGTGTGCATGAACGACCTTCGGGGCCGTTTTTTGCTTGATACCATATACGGTACCCGAATTTACTTGAAATATTTCGATTATGGAGCGCCAGCTGATGATCCGTTGCTTGTGCTCATTGTGGCTTCTTCGCATGAAACTTGATTCAAGCGCTGGTAATGGGAATAGAGATAGAGATAGAGGATGAAACAGATTTACCTCGAAATTACGGGCATTTATTGATGTCATAAAAAGAAAGCAGGCGATCTTGACAATGCGGCACATCGGAACAATACTTCTGCCTGTCACGATACATTCATGAGGTGACAAATAGATGGAGATATAGGCGTTGAAATTCGCGAGAAAACAACGCTCTTGGTCAGAACTGGCGTCTCAGCCGAGGGCTAAATCATGGGAATACAACGTCTACCATCCAAAGAGAAGCTTAATCAAGCGCTAGGTAACACGATCCGCAAGCTTCGGGAAATCAAAGGAATTAGTCAAAATAAACTCGGGGTTCTCAGTGGCATGCATCGCTCATACATTGGCGATCTCGAACAAGGCACCCGTAACATATCAGTCTGGAACTTAGTGCGCATCGGAGCAGCACTCGATACCACTGGCTCAAAAATTTTAGAGACCGCAGAGTCGATCTGGCAAAAAAGTCAGAAGCGTTCTTCTTCTGTTTTGAAGATAAAATCTCACAAGATTGATTAATTTCAAATTCCTACTGCTGGAAATAATAGTCTCCCATTAACCATGCAAAAGCAACCATATTCATAATTGCCGAATCACAGTGTCGCCATTTCTTTTTCGATGACAGAAATAATTGCCCACTTGCGACCCGATGTGTCCGGTGGTACTTTGTAAACTAGGTGTCCCCAAATTCTTGCATCGAGCAATGTTCTTTGATCGATGTGCGCTCCGTAGAACAGATCGAAAGAACGGTTTCAATCTGTGCCACCTTCCCGGAAGTACCACTCCTTTAAAACAAGTCAAAAAGCGAATCGCTCACAGAGCTGCTCATTTTTTTATTAGATTTAGACGGTCTGGCTCGATACCGAGAATATGTGTTTCGCCTCTAGCAGTTTGAGGACTGCCTCGGTATCCCGGTTTTCGTGCATAGCATCTAATCAGCGTCCGCCACATGCGAGCGCTCCATGAATCTATGACGGTAGTAATTACTACCGTACTAACTCGCTTTAACCCGTTTTCTTTACTCTTCTCAGTAGGTCAGTTTGACATGACGTCATCAATTCCAGCGTACAAATACGCATCCCACCGTAGAACCGTTGCATTCACATTGCAGAAACGACAGCAGTTTGAGCGCAGTCCCTTAACTCAGTTAAAGTTGACGCAGGGTCAAACAGTGAGGCAAGTCTAGAATGACAACACCGATTCCAGTAGTAGGCTATCCGGGCAATTCTGCCCGATTGCAGTCTGATCTTCAGACCTATCTCAATACCATGCTTGCAATCAACATGGAAATGTTAGGCGCTACTGGCGAAGCTGCTACCGCCACCATTATGAGCAACACCTTCACGCCCGGTAACGATAACTGCCTATGCCCGATCGACACAAATAGCCTGCCGTCAGACACACTTGATACCATTCAAGCGACTAATCTCAGGGACGGGCAGGTGCTGTATCTGCGCATCGTCAACAGCAGTCACGTGATCACAATCGCCAATAATGCTGGTGGTGCAGGCCAGATTTATACTGCTGACGGTGGCAATATCGTTTTAAGCAGCACCTCTCAGTGGGTAGCCCTTGTCTACCGAGCGAGTATCACCGCCTTCGTGGAATTGTTTCGCTCCTCGCCCAACTGGGGTTCACCCGGCGCTATAGGTGCCACTACTGCTAATACTGGAGCATTCTCCTCATTAACCTTATCAACACCCTAGGCGCTGCTAGTGGTGGCACTGGTATCAATGCTGGCTCAGCCGCTAACGGCTCGCTCCTTATTGGCAACGGCTCCGGATTCACTCTTTCTACGCTCACGCAGGGTTCAGGCATTACGATCACGGATGCCGCCGGTAAGATCACAATTGCAGCATCTGGTGGAGGCACTGTCACCTCTGTTGGACTTACCGACAGCACCGGAGTCTTCAACGTCACAGGCTCACCCGTCACAACCAGCGGAACGTTGACGCTGAGCAGTCTCAAAAGTCAGGCCGCAAATACCGCATTCGGTAACTTCACAGGATCTAGTGCAGCACCAAATTTTGGGGTCGTCTCCATCGGGGCTGGCGGGACTGGACAGACATCTGCGGCCGCTGCA
>CAJCHQ010000857.1 GCA_903970295.1 Bryobacterales bacterium | reverse complement strand
CCTGGCATTTGAGCCGAATACCGACGTGTAGCAGATGGGTTGCCATGGATGGGCTGCGCCTACATATTATCTGTCAGTGCAGTCAGCACCTTCGGCATTCAGTACACTGCTGCACCCTGCGCGCCACGGGGACGGCCAGACTGCTCTACATCAGTAATTGAGCCGAACAATGGCGCGCTTCACATTCAGGTGTCTTGGGGCGTCGATTTGGCGTCTGAGCACGAGCGCTACCTCACGGAGGAGGTTTTTAAGCAGCCCGTCATCGTGTACAACTACCCGAAGGAGATCAAGGCGAGTCCTTGTTAGTGCCGAATTTTAAGCCACGCTGCCTTCACGCTGACGACGAGCTATGTTGTCTGCACTACCGTTACTTTCGTACCGCCCTGGCAGTGTGTGCAACACCGGAAAGCTTGGAGTTTCCACCCTTCTTGTTATAGTTGGGCTGTTGCACTTGTCCGGACAGTGTCTGACTTTGAGTGGCAGTGGCCATCGCTTGACCGTTGCCGTTTTGCCATCCGGATTGACCCACTGCAGGTTGTCCGTTGGCACCAGGTTGTCCTGGCACTTGTCCCATTTGCGCTTGTTGCTGGGGAGCAAAAATCGGTTGCGCATTGGGGTTGTTCATCATCGAATCGTATGCAGCCTTGCGCCATTCTGCCGGTGTTTGCATTTGCTGTGGCATTTGGCTCGGGGCATTGTTCATTCCGGGAGCAGAAGAAGCCATTTGGCTTGATTGCTGAGATTGCATTGCTTGCTGTTGGCTAGCTTGCATGTTGGCACCACCGGCAGCATCCAGGGGCACCACTTCTGGTGGCAGGAGTGAGTCCTGGTCCGGTCCCAAGCCTTGCGCTTGTGCTACCGGGGAGATGATCAATGTGCCAATCAACGCAGTTAGAAGAGTGAGGGAGATAGCTGACTTTGCAGCTATTTGCTTTCCATCCTTTCTAGTGAGTTTGTTAGTCATTGTTTTCATCTGAATCGCGTCGGGGGTCGTTTGATGTGTAAATACTAGGCTTTTGCGATATGGTCGGAAAGCGGGGAGATTCCCAACAGTATGGGGAAATCCCCCCTAGAACTAACCTCTTGACACCTAAAAGTTGGTTTCAACTGCTTGCGGAGGCAACAACCAGGAACCACCGGGATTGCGATCGCCGTAGTCGAGGTTAGCTGCATTGAACGGTTGGAATTTGAAACCAAAGTCGGTGGTCTTGCTGATCTGGGCAGTGCTGGTGGCGCCATTGTTGAGAAGGCTGTGCAGTCCTTGACCATAATCAGTGGAGCGCTGAGCAGTGATTCCACCAATTGGTGTCTGGGTCAAAATGTTCTGACCGTAGTCCTGAACAGTTTGATCAGTAGAGATGATCGTTCCACCGACCTTCATGCGTGGACCGCCGCCCAGGTCAACCGAAGTTTGATACAGGTCATTATTGGATCCCGCAGGGCCGTTGTTGTAGCCAACACCGGTCGGGATACCAAAGGGAATGCCCCAGCCAGCCAGAGGACCTGTCAATGTAACTTCGTCCTGGTTCGGACCGCCACCACCCAAGATACTGGGTAGTCCGGAACTCTGCTCTAACCAAGAACCGAACTGCAGAGTTTTCTGTCCACCTTTGCGCACTTTATTGATTGTTGTGTAATAACCACCTGTTCCAGGCAGCACTCCACCAGCAGGAACTTGCACTTCATCAGTGGGATTTGGTCCACCCTGCGCATCGAGATACGGGGGAATTGGTCCAACAGCTGATTCGGGCGGGGGGATGAATCCACTCAGGGCAGGTCCCAAAACACCAGGCGGTGTCAAAGCGGCGGAACCAAGCGGCAAACCTAAACCAGTATTAGCCTGACTGAACGGATCGGCAGGAATGGCAGGAACCCAGGGCATCAACTCAGCCGGTCCAGGCATACCCGGGTTGACTGGCGGAGGAGTCGGTCCGGAACCAGGCACTTCCATCGGCGGAGCCGGCGGTGGTACCAGGGGTGGTGAAATCAACGTACCAGGAACATATGGATCGTAGAATGTCCTCGTCTCCTGGGCCTGAGCGTTAGGCGCGATAATGCCAACGGCCGCGGCGGCAAGAGCTAGATTGAGTATTTTGTTGTTGAACATACTGGCCTCCTAAAGCCGTGAAATTAATAGGGTGCGATAGTTTGTCGGGTTTGCTGATTGGCACCCTGAAACTGGGTGTGTAGACCGGTACCCATATTTACGTAAAAAGCATTTGGTAAATTAGGTGAGGAATTAACTGTGGAAGTATCGGCGGTGCCGCTACCTACATAGGTAGCTTGCAACGGTTGGTCATCCGATTTTTGGGGCGTCTGACCAGAAGCTAAGTAAGGATTTTGAGCAACCGGGTAACCGTAGTCGTTGACTTGAGTTCCAGAAGGCGTTGTGCCAGTTCCGTCGTAGCGCAGAATGCCGAAGTCCTGTGTGGATTGACGTCCGGTTCTGGTTTTGGGAGCTTCATCACCAGGCCAGGCGCCGTCAGCTCCGATGTTGACGTCGGCGGCCGGGATGTTCTGCCCCGCAGGTGCTTGAAGCATTCCGGGAGGAGCAGCGGGATTCGAGGGCGGAGGCGGTATCGAGCCAGCCAGAGCCGGACCCAATGTGCCTGGTGCCATCAGTGAAGTCGCATCGTAGGGCAAGGTCAATTGTGTAGTGGCCTGATCGATAGTGTTCGCCGGGATACGTGGTACCCACGGCATCAATTCGGCTGGTCCAGCCATTCCGGGAGTGACAGCCGGAGGAGCATCTCCCGAACCAGGCGCGACCAGGGGCGGAGTACTCGGTTGAGCGTCGGGCGCCGTCCAGAGCACACCTGATACGTACGGGTCTTGCGGCGTTGTTGTGTACTGAGCCTGGGCAGGCTGAGACAACACGGTCAGCCAACCACCAAAAGCAAACACTAAAGCCAGAGTGATTTTAAAAGTCGATGTCTTTTGACTGTTCATGCTGGGCTTGAGTCTTTTAGTTGGGGTGGCTGCGCCGGTGCCGACTAGACACGAAGCGTGAGAATAAAGGTATAGGCCCGGCAGGACCTTGTCTTGGGTGTTACTACGCACGGCCCCCCGGTTTTACCCACTGGGGTCGAGCACTTTGTTTGTTTGGTTGGTTGGCGCCGCCGATTTTCAATGTGACGGCTGTCAGAAAATTTTCGGTGCCGAGTGTTTGGCGTCGAGAAGATTCCAGGAAATTGCTCAACCGTCATCGGTTGACTTTTACGGCAGCAAACGAATTCCATCCATAAAAGGATCAGTCAGAGATCTGTCATAGATTTCCCACAGATCTGTCAGAGATTTCCAGTTGTCTGGGAATCGACTTCGCCCGAGAAATCAAGAACTGATGCATCTGGGGTCGAACCCGTTACATATATAGGACCGGCGACAGGTATCGAAAATTGTCGGGCAATTGTTTACCGACATGTTGACGGTCATTTCTTAGCACCATATATGGAGCGCGGATCTGGTGCCTATATAAGCGCGCCTTCGCATACGATACCAAGAGGTAAAAATCATTCTTCGAACAAAGACCTTACAGGCGGTGGCAAAAATTTTTGCTACAAACTGCAACTTTGCGTTTATCATAGGTGGCAAGAAAGGGGGGCCATGTGAGCAATCAAAATAACGAAGCTTTGCAAAGCCCGAGTTTTAGTACCAATTTAGCACCCAATCATGAGACAGCAATCGGACTCGATGGTCTCGATCATCTGTTCAAGTGGGCATCAGACATGGTGGCAGACGGCGAGGACAGCCGTGTTCGGTATGCGCGTGAAAAACGCATCCGTCGTGAAGTTCTCGAAGTCGTGCAAAAGGCACGCGAACAAAAGATCGCGTCCCAGGCCATGGAGGAAGCTGCCTATCTGCAGCGCAGGGTGATTGCGCTGTTGCAAAAAATGACTGAATTGACAGAGGAAAACGCCTCGTTGAAACAGATCATGGTCAGCCAGTACTACACACTTCAACGCATCCCCTATCTGGAATCACAAATAAAGCAGATACGCACTCTCGAATTCGAACGAGAAGCTGCCGTGACTGAGCGCCGCTATCTCATGGACGGTCTGGCCAAGCTTAAAACAGAAAGAGACATTCTCGACGAGCTAGTGACAACCTGCGAAGAAGAAAATACGCGTGTCGCCAAAATGCTGGCCGAAACGAGGGCAGAACTGGAAGAATTTAAGTCACGCCGCTGGTGGCATTTATTCCTTCCCGTCGTCAAATTCTTCAAACAATGGACCAAAGCTGCCATTGCTTAGCTTTCAGCACATTAACCTTCTTGACCGTCGAATTTGGTTTTGAGCTTGCCTTCAAAACCTCGTTCACTCGGTTGAAAATATTTGCGTCCAAGCAACTCCTTCGGTAAGCAGTCCATGTCTACGGCTTTGCCACCGGCATAGTCGTGAGCGTATTTATAATCCTTGCCATAGCCGATATCTTTCATTAGTCCGGTCGGTGCATTGCGCAAGTGCATAGGCACCGGGTGCTGAATAGTGTTCAATGCATCCGTGGCAGCTTCGCTGTAAGCGCGGTAAATGGCATTCGATTTGGGCGCGTAGGAGCAATAGACGACTGCCTGAGCGAGAGCCAATTTACCCTCGGGCATGCCGATGAACTGCACGGATTGCATAGCGGCAATTGATTGAGTAAGAGCGGCCGGCGCAGCTAGTCCGATGTCTTCGCAAGCAAAGCGCACAATGCGTCTCGCTACATACATAGGATCTTCTCCGGCTTCCAACATCCGCGCCAACCAATAAAGGCTTGCATCAGGATCAGAGTTGCGCATAGACTTGTGCAAAGCAGAAATAAGATTGTAGTGATTCTCACCGGTTTTGTCGTACTTCAAAATCGCCTGTTGAATCGCTCCCTTTACATCTTTCTCCGAGAGCTCTTGCGCTTGCCTCCTTTTGCAAAGCAAAGTCGCTAATTCAAGGCTGTTTAGAGCCGTGCGCGCGTCCCCGGAAGAATAGACTGCAACAAGCCGCAGCGTCTCATCGGAGACGCTGATTGCTTCTTTTCCCAACCCCCGCTCGGAATCTTCCAGGGCTCGACGCATAATCGTGACCAGGTTGTCTTCCGTCAATTCATTCAAAATAAAAACTTTCATGCGCGAAAGCAACGCCGAATTAATTTCGAACGACGGGTTCTCCGTGGTGGCACCGACGAGCACGATTGTTCCGTTTTCCACATAAGGCAAAAAAGCGTCTTGCTGCGATTTGTTAAAGCGGTGAATCTCGTCGACGAAAAGAACCGTGCGCCGGGACTCCATATTAATGAAGGCTTCCGCCTCCGCCATTACGGTTTTGATCTCCTTGATCCCGGAGACAACCGCAGAAAATGAAACCCAGCGACTATTCGTTTTACTAGTGACAATGCGGGCGAGAGTGGTTTTGCCGACGCCCGGCGGCCCCCACAGTATGAAGGAAGAAAGTTGGTCGCTCTCCACCATCTGCCGGAGGACTCCGCTTTCCGCCAGTAGGTCTTCCTGCCCGACGAATTCATCCAGTTGTTTGGGCCGCATACGGTCGGCGAGCGGGGCATTTCCGATTTTTGTATCACTCATTGCCGTACTCACTGCTATCTCGCATCGAAGAGATAACTTTATCTCACTTTTGCAACGGCAGGCTTGCAGGTGGTTAGTGGGAGGAAATTTTCGGGCATTTTAATAGGGCAAGCTCAACAGTATTAGTTCGAAAAGCGCAACTATGACAGAAAATCAGGCTCCAGTAACCCGAGCAAAGATTGACCTGCGGATTGGTGAATTTTTGGTAGCTGCAAAACTGCTGTCCGAAAAGGATCTGAACGAAGCGATGAAAACGGCTAGAGCGACCGGATTGCCGATCGGTCGCATCTTCATAATGGCGGCCTACCTGACCGAGGCTGAGCTTCAAGCCGCCGTCCAGGCGCAGTCTTTAGTCAGGGACTCGATATTGCCAGTGGATATAGCAATTCAGGCTCTGAGCCACCTATCGCAATGCAACACCTCATTCGACGAAGCCCTCGCCTATGCCGGCTGGAAACCACCCAAGGACACAGAATCAAACAAATTGGGCGAACTGCTACTGGCAGCGGCTATCGTGCCAGAAGAGCGATTACAAGCGGCGATGCAAACAAGCATAGCGACAGGCTTGCCACTTGGGCGCCTGCTGGTTTCACTGGGAGAAATGTCGGACGAAATTCTGGCAGCCGCTCTCAATGCCCAGACTCAAATTCGCTCCGGCAAAGTAAAACGCGACCAGGCAGTGCAGGGTTTGAAGTCTGCTTACAAACGCCGCAGCTCCCTACAATCGGCCGAGCAAGGTGTTCATCTCGGACCACATCGTCCCTCAATCCGGCTCGGGGAGCTGCTCGTGGTTGCTCAATTAGTAACAGATGCTGCAGTACATGAATGTTTAGAACTGAGTTTACTCAAAGAAAAATCCCTGGGCGAAATGCTAGTTGAACAAAACGCGATCTCGTTCGAGCTGCTCGACTCGGCGCTGATTTTGCAAGAGATGGCTGCCAACGAAACGCTCACGGCCGGTGAAGCGGGAGAGTGCTTGAAGAAACTGCACCACTCAGATCAATCACTGGCCGAGATTCTTGCCTATTTGGAAGTACCGGCCTATGAGTGCAAGACTCAAGTCAGATTTCATGAGGTCTTGAGGTTAGCAGGGTTGATACAACAAGCCGACGTCGAAAAGCTTGGTATCGCTGCCGGTGCGCCACCCTCATCACAAGATGCGTTCGGCACAGCCGATCTGTTATTGGCGCATCGTCTCATAGACAGGCGTATATGCCTGGGAGCGTTGCGATGCTACTTTTTGATTTCCACCGGCTGGTTGAGTGTCCAACAAGGAATCATTGCACTCAATTATTTCGAACATAAGTCATGCAGTTTCGACGAAGCACTGCACGCTCTGCGTTGGGCTGTACGCACACACATCCGCACTGAAGAAGAAGCAAAACAATTGGAAGGAACAACTGCGGTTAGCGCGTGAGCAAAAAGCTTGTGATCACTTGCGAAAAAATTGACAAAGCAAAGATGATAATCATCACCCAAATAATTGGCTTATAAATTTTGCGGAATTTGGTGAGCATTTATTTGACCTGCCCGAATGCCTAGCCCTTGGAGTCCTTCGGCTCTATTTTGGCACAAGTCAGGCATTAAGTAAGGTTGCCTGCCTGCTTCAAAATATTAATTAGTATCCAATTCTTCGCTCTCGGTCAGCTCGTTGTCATCGTCTGCGTCGCCAACTTCTTCGTCGGCTTCGTCGTCCTCGTCGTCAATATCCGCCTCATGGATAGAGCCTTCGCCGGCAGCGGTGGAGAGCCCACTCTCGTTTAATTTGGCGGTGGCGCGGCCGTGAGGTGGCTTTTTCGGCGAAGCGCCTGAATCGCCAGCATTTTGTCCAACTCCGTCGGCAGAAGGTGGATGCAGCAGTTGATAAATAGACTGCGCCACGTTCTTCGGCAATCCAGGCACAGCCTTGAGTTCGTCAAGAGTTGCGGCTTTCACCTTATCAAAAGAGACAAAATAATCGAGAATGATCTTGCGCCGCGCTTTGCCAATGCCAGGGAGCAGGTCGAGATTTGAAGAGACCGATCGTTTGGCTCGCAACTTGCGATGATAAGTTACGGCAAAACGGTGCGCCTCATCCCTCACTCTTTGTAAAAGATGCAGACCGGCGCTGCGTCGCGGCAAGAATATCGGCTCCGAGCGTCCGGGTCGGTAGACCTCTTCTTGTTTTTTGGCTAAGCCGATAATGTCTATCTCAATTTTCAATTCGGCAAGCGCCTCGCAAGCTGCGTTGAGCTGCCCCTTTCCACCATCAATAATAATCAGATCCGGCATTGGTTTATTTTCTTGCTGAAGTCGCGAATATCTGCGACCAACGACTTCCTTCATTGACGCGAAGTCATTAGCTTCGCCTTCTACACTACGAATTTTGAAAGTACGATAGTCGGACTTCTTGGCACCTGCATTCTCGAAAACGACCATGCTCGCAACGTTATCCGTGCCTTGAATATTCGAGATGTCGAAACATTCAATGCGCCTGGGTTGATTCATCAAGCCGAGATCGGCTTGCAGTGAGCTCATCACACTCTCAAGTTTGGAATCGATTTCACTTTGATCGCTGATTTCCCTTTCCAGAGAATGCGCAGCATTTTTTTGAGCCATCTCGATCATGCTTGTTTTGCCGCCGCGCTGCGGAACGGTTATCTTTACGGCATGCGTGGCTTTGCTGTTAAACAGCTCCAGCAGAGCGCTTTGATCTTCGACCGCATGCTGAAGCACGACCTCCGCCGGAATGGCTATGTCTTCGCAACTCGTGTAGTACTGATCGATAAATGATTGGTACGCCTCATCCCACCCCGTCTTTTCCACTAAAGGCAAAGTCACCGTCTCGGCTGAAATCATCTTGCCCTCACGCACTTTCAGCAGACTGATCGAGATCAATTTCGTAGTGTGCGATTCAGCGATGATATCTTGGTTGACTTTTTGATTTTCGAAAAACACCTGCTGTTTTTCGATCATGCGTTCGAGAGCCTGCAAGCGATTGCGTATTTTCGCTGCTTGCTCGAATTCCAAGCGCTCGGCCGCAGCTTCCATTTCGCTTTTCAACTGAGAAACAACTTCGCGTTGACGACCGGCTAAAAACATTTCGACCTGGCGCACCATGCGCTCATAAGTATCTTCGGCAATCATCTTCTGACAGGGACCCAGACACAGACCAATGTAATAGTTCATGCACGGGCGATCTTTGAAGAGCGGCGTCCGCCTCTGGCGCATCGGAAACACTTTGCGCAGTACTTTGACCGTCTGCCACATATTGCCGGATTCGACATACGGACCAAAAACTCTTGCCCGCGGGTTGTCTTTGCGATAACGAACCGGGTCGCGCACCATCACCAATCGCGGGAAAGCTACGTCGTAAGTGATAGCCAGCCACGGATATCGCTTATCGTCTCGCAAAGAGACGTTATACCGTGGGTGGTGCTGTTTGATCAGAGTCGCTTCCAGCAAAAGCGCCTCTTTTTCCGAGTTGGTGAGAATGGTGTCGATGCCGGCGACTTTGGGAATCATCACAGCCAGTTTGGGTCGCTCGGACCAGGAAGTCTCGTTCCAGTAAGAACGCACACGCGAGCGCAGACAGACGGCTTTACCGATGTAGATAATTTCGGACAGCTCGTCCTTGAATATATACACTCCGGCGGAGTCTGGGACTGCCGCTAGTTGTTTGACTATTTCATCTGATTTGAAAGGGGACATTACACAGCAGGCAGTGCTAGAGCGGACCTGGTTTTTAGTTTAATCCGTCTTTTGCCCAATATTCCCAAATGTGGACAAAATATTGGGCGATCGATTGCCAGATGGTCGTTATACATGATTTGTTGCTGCCTGCCGGAGGTGCATTGCAAGGCCGCTTACTGAATGCGAATGGCTGCAGAGCTCGGGTTATGGGCGACTTTGTGGACGATGCCGAAGAAATCTTCAAACTGGCGCTGAGTCACTTCCTCTTTCGATTGGACTGGCGCTGTCCCAATAACGACGTCCTCAGGCTCGATTACAGAACTTTGAGGAATTCTGCCACTGTTCATGAGGGCGAAAGCGCTGAAACAACTGGAAACCACGAGTAAACCCATGATCACCGAAAGCACGCGGAACGAAAATCCGATTTGCTGGCGATCGCTTCTCGTCATCGTGCTGACCCGCACACTGGCTCGCCTGCCCGGCAGCAGCATTCCCACAATGTAGAGGGCGACGCCAAGAGCCAGAGAGACCGCTGTCAGAAGGTGTCCCGCCTGACTGGAAAGAAAGCGGCTATCAGAGCCGACCAGGGTCAGGTAACTGCCAAGAACCGTCAAAAATAACCCAATCGGCCATAGAAATACGAGCATCGATACCGAACGCCGGTAGATGCTCAGCCCAATCAGAATGCCGGTGAGAACAGCAAGGAAAGACAAAACCGAAAAAATTACTGTGTGCATACAAATCTCTTCCGTGATCAATTGCTATCGGAGCACTTTCATCATCTCGAATAAACGTGGGGAAACTGTGTATTTGTTCCAGCTAAGCTAGATTCGATGGGTTGGGCGATTCGATCAAGTCGATTCTTCGTCAGCGCGATTTAGAAACCCCAAATTCGACACCGGGCATTGCCTTGGCTAGCGCTTCGACTAAATACTCCACACCAACAACTTCCATCCCTTCGAGATTGCCCTTTAGAGGCAAATTTCCTTGCGGCACGAGTGCACGCTTGAAGCCCAACCGAGCGGCTTCTTTCAGTCGCTGGGGCAAAGACACCACCGGGCGCACTTCGCCGGTTAAACCGATCTCACCTATGCATAGAAGTCCAGGATCGATCGAACGATCTAAAAGGGAGGTGGCGATCGCCAGACCGATGCCCAGATCGCCTGAGGGATCGGTGATGTCGAGCCCACCGACAATATTGATGTAGACATCGTGGTGCGACAAGGAAAGTCCAACTTTCTTTTCCAGAACTGCAACTATCTGCAGAAGGCGATTGTAGTCCCAGCCATTGGCCACGCGGCGGGGACTGGGATAAGTGCTGTTGCCGACAAGCGCTTGCACTTCCAGCAGCAATGCGCGATTGCCCTCTCCGCCAGCAATGACAGCAGTTCCTGAAGGCGCTTGCTTGCGTCCCAGTTTACTCAGTCGATCGCCAAGGAGAAGCTCACTGGGATTGTCCACCTCAACCAGACCTTGTTCGGTCATTGAGAAAATTGCAATTTCTTGCGTGGAGCCAAAACGGTTTTTGGCCGAGCGCAGTATTCTCAGCTGCCTGGCTCGATCACCATCGAATTGTAAAACCACGTCCACCATGTGTTCGAGCACGCGCGGACCAGCGATGGAACCATCCTTGGTGACATGCCCGACAAGAATGGTGGCGATGCTTTGTGCTTTGGCTGCAGCGACCAGCACGGCAGCACTCTCTCGAACCTGGCTAACAGAGCCGGGGGCGCTCGAAACTTGGGGATGATAGACAGCTTGAATGCTGTCGATCACGGCTACGCGCGCGGAGGAAGTGAGCATGCTTTCTCTGATATTGGCGACATCCGGAGAGGCATGGACCAAAATGGCATCACTGGATATACCGAGACGTGAAGCTCGCAGTCTAACCTGAGCCGCCGACTCTTCGCCCGATACATACAAAACCTTGTGGTTGCGTGCGATTTCACGTGCCACCTGGAGCAGCAATGTCGACTTACCAATACCGGGATCGCCAGCCAGTAATACGACAGAGCCTGGCACCAAACCTCCACCCAGGACCTCGTCCAAACCAGGGAGCCCGGTCTTGTGACGATATTCCTCGTTTTCGATCGTGTCGTCGGGTATATCGTTCAACGAAACAGCTTGTGCGATTTCTCCCGTAGCTGCAGGCACCGACGCAGCGATTGACTCCATCCTGGCCGCAAAACCTTTCTTCGCCCCGGCACTCTCTTCCTCGAATAATTCTTCGACGAATGAATTCCAGTTACTGCATTCCGTGCAGCGCCCTAAGGAGCGCGAAGTGACATAGCCACATTCCTGGCAGGTCCACTTAGATTTGATTCGAGCCATTAATCCGCCTTGAAAAACAAGATTTCCACGCCGCACTGGCCAGAAGTTTAAGCGATAGCAATATTCATCAAACAACTACTGGAAGGTAAAACTGACTTCCATAGCTATTCTCCACGATCAGTGGGGTTTTTCCTCATTCTTTTAATTTTGAAATCTTCAAGTCAGGCATATACTCCTGCTTGACCATTCCCTCTAGGTCTCTGGTTTCCCGATCGAATGGACCTACCCAGTCCTGGATTCCCATTCCCTTTTTTCTCTAATTTTTTGATCTGACCGGACCGATTCAGTCCGGAGGTATCGCGTTTTCTTGGCTTCATACCGGACCTGTCGGGGCCCGGTCGGTTTTACTTTCCCTCTAAAACTTCATTGCCCTTCGCAAAGGAGGCGTATGTCTAATCTCGCGCTTATAGTGACCGCTGCTATAGCTGTTTCGGCACCACCTGCGAACATCGCTCAACATGCTCAATCACCAGTGGCCAAAGCCTTACAAGGCGAATATATTATCGCCCAACAATATGGCGACAAAAATCCCGAGGGGTCCGATCCGCATGGTGGTGATCCGCACGACGAAAATCATGACGGAGACTTGCCTGCCAACAAGGCGGACAACGATCGACAAGCACCAACCGACGTGTATGGCGGTGCTGCAGGTCAAAATACGCAATCACCGGTACACGGTCCCTAAGTTCGCAGCAAATCCGGGTACTCGACGACTAGCGATGATAAAGTAGAAGGCGTTCCCAAACGCCGAGACTTTGTCGTGACATTGCAATCGCCTGGTGCCATCCTTTTTCAGCTTGGACCACTGACGATACGCTGGTACGGTTTTTTAATCGCGCTCGGAGCCGTGATCGCATGCTCAGCCGCGACCAGGTTGGCCAAGCGCTTTGGCTATGACACTGAACACGTCCTCAATTGCGTCTTCTGGTGCTTCATCGGCGGTATCATCGGCGCTCGACTCTATTATGTCGCGCTCAAATATGATTACTTCCTCCAACATCTCAATGAAATACCGGCGACATGGCTCGGCGGACTATCAATTCACGGCGGCTTGATCGGCGCCACCATCCTTGGTGGTCTCTACTGCCGCAAAGTCAAGTTGCCAATCTTGCCAATGGCCGATCTAATTAGTGTTTGTGTGCCTCTGGCTCAAGCGATCGGACGCTGGGGTAATTTCTTCAACTCAGAACTATTCGGTCGCCCGGTAGCCCCCGATTTCTTTTTGAAGGTTTTTATTCCCTTACAAGATCGCCCTGAGGGTTATCGGGAGTTCTCGTATTTTCACCCTACTTTTTTGTACGAGTCCGTATGGGATTTATTACTCTTCTTTTTGCTCTATTCGGTAGTTATTCACAAAACTCGAGCTTATCCAGGTTTAACCTTTATGGTCTATCTCGCCGGATACTCGCTCGGTCGGATGTTGATCGAGCCATTAAGGATTGATGGATTCTCGTTTGTCGGTGGACTGCAAACACCATTTGTGATTAGCGCAGTATTTTTGGTCGGGGCCATACTCGGTATGTTTGTAATCGTCAAGCGCGGAAACAGTCGTCAGAAAAGCGATTAGAGATTCACTTGCCCGAATTGACGCAAACGCCCGCTGGTCATTTTGTGGTTCGCAACCCCGAGGAGCCCAGCCGTGGTATCACCATCCTCTGGGTAAGAAGCGACGCCGGCACTAACCGTGCATTTGAAAGCACCGTAACTGATGCTGGAGAACTTCAGGTCATGGAAACGCTGCATCAGCATTTCCACAGCCGCTGCTACTGTTTCGCTTCCTCTACCACTGATAGCCAGAGCGAAGACCTCTTCACTCAGGCGGCCACGCAGATCTTCTGTGCGAAAATGAGCTTGCATCATGGCTCCCAGTGCGTTAATCGCGTGCTCGACCGACGACGGGCTGTGCGCGGCATTGAGAGAAACGAAGTCATCGATGCTCAGTAAACACAGAGTCAACTTGTCCGAATGCGCAGCCGCATCATCGATCCGGTCGTCAACGAATTTGAAGAAATTTTTGCGCGTCAAAACTCCCGTCACCGGGTCTTTGCCTGCATCGGCAGTGAGAGTGGCGCGGTCGATTTGTCCACGTACTCGGGTGATCAACTCGGGAGCCAAAACTGGCTTGCTCAAAAAGTCATTGCCACCAGCAGCGAAGGCAGCCGCTTTGCCTTCAGTGTTGCTCTTGGACGTCAAAAATACAACCGGCAAAGCCCTAAACTCTTCACTTCGGCGAATCAATCGGCAGACGTCGTATCCGCTCAGACCCGGCATGATTACGTCGAGAACCACTACGTCCGGTTGGAATTCGCTCAATTTTTCTTCGATTTGAATAGGCGAACTGAGTGTATCGACAACCATCTGTTCTCCACGCAAAATCGTAGCGACAAAACCAGAAAGCACATCATCATCATCCACAACGAGCACCCGTGGTTTGCGCGACTGACCCATCTCGTGCAATTTGATTAGCGCGTCATGCACCTGCTGTCTGGTAAAGGGCAACTCGAGCACTGACGAAGCGCCATAAAAAAGCAATTCGAAGGGGCTGATCGGTTGCGCCGGATCGTTTATGAAGCCAATTGGCATGGCAGCGTTTCCAGGTATTTCGCGCAGGTCCTGAGTCAATTTGAAAAGAAGAGCGGGCTGATCGAGCGTCAAATCGATCAACGCCGCATCAAATTTGATCTTCTTCGAACGAATGAGAGATGCCGCCACACTCTCGACGAGCACTATATTGACGTGGTTTTCTTTGTTCAGCTCAAACAGGTAGTCGCGATATCGCGCTTCTTTGCCGACTAACAATATTTGAGAAACAGCTTGATTGAGTTCATTATCGTCAGAACACTCGGATAAGGCGACGGTCGCCATCTGTTCGGCCTCACTCAAACCACGAAATGTCTCGTTCCAGAGCACCTCTTGCAACGTATCAGTCGGATCGTAAGCGCGCATAAAGCTCTCGATCTTTTTCACTACCTCGCCGACTTGGGCCAGGCCAAAAGTCCCGGCCGAGCCGGCAATTTTGTGGCAGCGCTGAATTGCCTCGTCGAGATCGGCACGATTGCTGCCATCACGCTGAACCTCATGCATCAAATGTCCGAGTTCACGCAATTCGCCAATCACTTGTTTGACGTATGTACCTTTGGCTGCCACCAGCTGCCGCTCGACTTTTACCTTCATATCCAGGCGACGTAAGGCTTCAACTAACTCGCTCTGAGATATGTCCGAATTGATCAGACGCTCAAGCTGTTCGACACCTTGCTCGCTCGAAAATTCCTTCGTCTCCATCAGCTTCTCAACCATTTGCACAGCAAGGTTTGTCAGCGCCTCAATCTGTTCGGCATTCTCGCCATGCAATTCCTCGACTACCTGCGCAGGCAGAATTGGTTCGACTTGCTGCAAGAACAATTCCGGCACTACTGGTTTCGAAAGTATCAACGAGACTTTCAAAATGTTGCGCAACCAATTGAAAGTCTTGGCATCAATCCAGGTTGCGCTGACAAAAACAATCGGAAACTTTCTTCCGCTTTCGCGCAGTTTAGTGATCCAGGTCAGTCCGTCAGTTCCTGGCATGCGATAGTCGATTATCGCCAGTACAGGTTCTGTGCGAGCGAGGAGTCCTTCTGCCTCTTGCGGGTTGCGAGCCTGCATGATTTTGTATCCACGCGGCTGCAAAATATCGGCTATTACCCCCCGGAAGTAATCATCGTCGTCGACAATTAGTATTGAGCGCTTTGCAGAGCTGTTAGCAGTAGCAGTTTCGCTGTTGCCTAATTGTTCATACATTTGGCGGTTTCCTTGTGCCACTTGGGCTATGCCATTTCAAATGTTGCATCTGCAGCATTCAATAAAAAGACAGGACCCTAGCAGCTTACATTATAGAAATGAAAATGGAATGAAAGTCTGGAAACGCGCACTCCCGAGTGCTTAAGACTGCTGCTTACGCAACTTGGCTTCCTTGATAACTTCCATACGCAGTTCGCCCGGGCGCCCGCTAGCCGACTTGAGCTCTATCCCTGCCGGCAAGCTGGAATGATTGACAATCTCTGCCAGCAACGGATAAGGAATGCTGTGACCGATGCCCGGATCGATGGCCGAAAAATCGATAACTTGCACATTGTTGGAAACGATGGCGCCATCCTTCTTGTTCGAGCCTGGTCGTCCCATACGCCCACTGCCATGCAAAAAGCGTGACACACCGAGCCGGATATCGCGCGTCGAAACAAAAACTTTGGCGTCGGCAGCCGCCTTCTCGATATACGGTACATAGCGGCTAAATGTGCCAGTATCACTGTCGGGCGAGCAGAAGAAAATGTGTTGATAAAGCGCGGGCAATTTTGCACCAGCTTTGTCGGCGATCGATTTGATCGCCCAAGTGATAATGCGGCTACCCATACTGTGTGAGACCAGCACGAGATTGTTGTTTCCGAAGTGAGCATCCATCTCGCGCAGCAAGGTTTCGAAATCGCTGGTGCTCCATTCGGCTGTGCATTCGTCAGCCGAATATTTGAAAGCATTATGCTTAGACGGCCAGGAGAATACCACCACCGGTAGTTCCAGATGATAGGCCAGGCGACTCGCCACTCTCAAGCTCTTGTCGAAATCGACCGAATAACCATGGACGTAGATAAGCACGCGACCACTGGGCGTGCTGTGCCGAGCCCGATCGAGGGCGGCATAAAAGTCATCGCTTGTGCGCATT